>NZ_JBALOW010000011.1:0-490 GCF_036965085.1 Bacillus sp. JJ1532 | reverse complement strand
CTACTACTTGATCTTCTTCCGTATTTTCTACTAAGTCTTGGTTATCTACAACTTCATCTGTTCCTAAATCAACCGGGCTATCTGTTGCATCATCCTCAGAAGGAATCGTTTCATCTGAGACAGGGGTTTCCTCAGTTGTTTCTAAAGCTGTATCTGTAGCTTCTTCTGACTCAGTCGTATTTTCAATGCCCGTATCCACTGGTACATCCGATAACGGGTCTGCCTCAGTTTCTTGTGATTCCTCTTCAGCTATTATTTCAGAATCTGTTTGATTAAATTGCTTCTCAATGAGTTTTTGATAATATTCAATAAGACTTTGATAGTTACTACTGATGGATTGGTATGTTCCGACTACCCATTGTTCAAATAATCCATCATTTTCATTTGATACATTTTCGTCAGTTTTAGTATTTTCAGTTTCTGTGGCTTCTTCGTCTTTCGCTTCGTCAGTAGGTTCTGCTGCTTCCTCGCCTTGGGCTTCTTCTGCTGC
>NZ_JBALOW010000010.1:16141-18314 GCF_036965085.1 Bacillus sp. JJ1532 | reverse complement strand
ATCATAAATTGAAATGAATCAATTAACGTTTCAAAAATATTCCCATTTTTCTCCTTTAAGAGCGCAATAAACCGATCATTATTTTTCTCTGAAATCTGATTTAACAGATAATAATATAGGTCCTCTTTCCCTTCAAAGTATTGGTAAAAGCTCCCTCTAGGGATTTCCGCTTCTTTGATAATATTGGCAATGGATGCTTCGTGTAAGGGAACTCGAGAAAACTCCTTTTTAGCAGCTCGAATTAAAGTGTCTTGTTTATCTTTAGGCAAGTGAAAAAATGTTTGTTTTGGCATATTATTATTCCTCCTGTCAAACGGATGACACCGTGTCAGATTTACCAATGAGCTGATTATATATGACACCGTGTCATGAGTCAAGAAAAAATGACAGCATGTCACACAACTACTTTAATTACTAAATAACTATTTAGACGGTCAATAATAAAGAATTTGAAGATATAAAAAAAGAACCTACTAAATAGGTTCGAGAGTCCGGTGTTATACTTTAAATTCTATATCGTAGATTTTAAAAAGCCTTTTCTTTAAATTTCAGCAGTCTATGCATTTATTATTTGACCAATATAATTTAATTGGTCTATTTCAACTGAATCGGCTGCTCCATCTAATATTTTTCTTACATCATTTAAGGTATCCTGTAAACTAACAGACTCTCCCTTTTTCCCTAAAAATGCTTCAGCTACATAAAATGGCTGTGTTAAATAAGCTTCAAGCCTTTCACCGCGCTTAAATGTTTGGACTTCAGATGCTGGGAGTCGCTCCATGCCCCCTACATTCACTAATGACCGGAGTTCACGATAGCGGCGAAGAAGCTTTTGGGCACGCTGCTGAATATTGAGATGATTATGATCGAGATATGCTCCTTCAAGAACTGAAGAAGTTGAATAGACTGGATTAACGGCAGGGAATTTGTGTCTTGCTGATAAATCTGCGTCAAATTGCCAAACGGTTTCCAACGGTCCATACGGTAAATCTTCATCGACCGCTTCCCCTTTTAAATCAACGAGAAAAGTTGTAACTGTATTGATATCATGCGCTAACAATTTTTCTTGGAGCTCATAAATATCCCCTGTTAATACATGGCTCCTGTCAGCTGCAAATACAATCTCATTTGATTTTCCTTTAACAGCCATTGCTTCATAGGCTTCATCAATGGAATGAACGATAATATCTGAATTGACCTTCACATCGTTTAATTCTGGGTAATTCCCATTCGGTAAGAGCAGAATCGTGACAAACTGATCGTTCTTCAATCTATAAAATATTTCTGAAAGTAAAACAAGCTGCCCCATTCCATGTCGAGCTACTAACCCAATTGTGCCTCCCTTGGCAAGTGGGGCAAATAAATCCAGCGTTTTAATCTTGGTCTCTAGCATCTCAATCTTCTCCCCTCTAATGATTAATTCATCCAAAGTACATTCCGCAAGATCAGCAAGTGCCGCTAAAGTTCGAACTTCGCACCTGCCTACCGGAATTTTTCCGGTACATAAATTAGAAACGGTTGCCGGACGTAAGCCTACGGATTTGGCAGCAGTAGTCAAATTAGGTACCTTTCTTCGTAAAAGTGCCACATTCAATTTTAAGTTTTCCAGATTTTTCACCTCCTTACTTTATAAGGTAATTTATTTTACTTTAAAAATCAATATATTTTACGCTTTAGAGTAATTTATTTTTCGCTAAAACAAAAAAAGAAGGACTGGAAATTGAACCGTCCTTCATTTTTCTAAAAGTTATAATATTTTGGGTTTGTTTTTATATTCTTCAAGCTGCATTTGCTCAAGTTCTAGTCTCATTTTTTGTGTCTCAATTAAATAATTTTCTTGTTTTAACTTTTCAAGCTCAATTTGATCCTGAATCATTTTATGCTTGGTCTTTGTTTGTTTTTGAAAATGAGATGTTACTATTGCAATGATTGGAATTGAAAAGACCATTACTACTGCAACTGTTCCCGTAAACATCATTCCACCTCTTGCTTACAAACAGATATAGCGTTTGTATTTATTTTCCTCTATCATATCATAAATTATGGAAAAGTCTTCTAGTTTTTTGTCATCTTATTTTAACGGCAGATTATTAACTTTTGATGATGACCGTTCTAGTATTATTTCATATTGAACGGTCATCAGAACTGCTCTTTGGTGACCGCTCCACCCTTT
>NZ_JBALOW010000010.1:0-15938 GCF_036965085.1 Bacillus sp. JJ1532 | reverse complement strand
CTCCACCCTTTTTTCACTTTGAATAGTCATCAAAACTTTCTTCGGTGACATTTCTAGCCTCTTTTTTACATCGACCGGTCATTTGATTAGGCAAAAAAGAGCTGCGGAAGCAGCTCTTTAGTTTAAACCATTACTTTACAAATATCATTCGTAAATTCGACAGGATCCTGGATTGGGAGCCCTTCGATTAAAAGTGCCTGATTATAAAGAAGGTTTGTGTATAAAGTTAATTTCTCTTTATCGCTTTCAAAAGCCGACTGTAATGAATGGAATACCTCATGATTCATATTAATTTCTAAAACCTTATCTGCTTTAACATTTTGATTATCTGGCATAGAATTAAGGATTTTTTCCATTTCAATGGTTACTTCCCCATCGGATGATAAACAAACGGGGTGAGTTCTTAATCTTTTTGAAACTCTAACATCCTTTACTTTTCCAGATAAGATCTCTTTCATATAGTCAAAGAGTTCTTTATTTTCATTTACTTCCTTATCCGCATCTTGATTATTTTCATTCTCGTCAATGCCTAAATCTGCGCTCGACACAGACCTAAACTCTTTCTCTTTATAGGTCATAAGCATTTTTATAGCAAACTCATCAATATCATCAGTGAAGTATAGAATTTCATAGCCCTTTTCTGCCACTAACTCTGCTTGTGGGAGCTTCGCAATTCTCTCGTTCGATTCTCCAGATGCATAATAGATATATTTTTGGTCTTCAGGCATTCTGGATACATATTCATCTAATGTAACTAACTTCTTTTCCTTTGAAGAATAGAACATTAATAAATCTTGTAAAACCTCTTTATGCGTTCCAAAATCACTATATACGCCAAACTTTAACTGTTTGCCAAAAGATTGATAAAACGTTTCGTATTTTTCTCTTTCATTTTTCAGCAAGCTTTGCAGATCGCTTTTAATCTTTTTATTTATGTTTTTCGCAATGAGCTTTAACTGACGATCATGCTGCAAGATCTCTCTCGAAATATTCAGTGATAAATCCTCAGAGTCCACCATTCCTTTAACAAACCCAAAATAGTCTGGAAGTAAATCTGCGCATTTATTCATGATTAATACGCCATTGGAATATAACTCCAGCCCCTTTTCATATTCTTTAGAATAATAATCAAAAGGTATTTTCTCTGGAATGTACAGAATCGCATTATATCTGATGGCACCGTCAGCACTGATGTGAATGTGCTTCAGCGGCTTGTCAAATCCATAATGTTTTTCGTGATAAAAAGAGGTGTAATCCCCTTCGGTTAATTCATTCTTGTTCTTTCTCCAAATCGGAACCATGCTATTAATAATTTGTTCTTCTGTATAATCTTCTAATTCATTGTCACTGCCTTCTTTTGCTCTTTTTCCTGTAATATCCATTTTGATCGGGTAGCGAATAAAATCAGAGTATTTTTTAATAATAGCTTTTAAGCGATATTCATCAAGATACTCATCATAAGTATCTTCTTTATGATTTTCTTTTATTTTTAAAATAATTTCAGTGCCTACCTGTTCTTTTTCACTTGGGACGATTGTGTATCCATCCGCACCTTCGGATTCCCACTTGTATGCTTGATCACTGCCTAAAGCTTTACTAATAACAGTTACAACATCTGCGACCATAAAGGCAGCATAAAATCCAACTCCGAATTGACCAATAATATCATGGCCGTCTTTAAGTTCATTTTCTTTTTTAAAAGCTAAAGAACCACTTTTGGCAATGATCCCGAGATTGGTTTCTAATTCTTCCTTCGTCATTCCGATTCCGGTATCAAAAATAGTTAAGGTTCTATTCTCTTTTTTAGGAACAACTTTTATGTAGTAGTCTTCTTTGTTAAAGCTTAAATTTTCATCTGTAAGTGCTTTGTAATATATTTTGTCAATTGCATCACTTGCATTTGAAATCAACTCTCGCAAGAATACTTCCTTTTGAGAATAGATGGAGTTGATCATCATTTCTAAGAGCCTTTTCGATTCTGCTTGAAATTGTATTTTTTCCATTATGTCCTCTCCTTCCAATACTTTACATCTGATATGAATAGCCAAATTAGCACTCTTCCTATCAGAGTGCTAAACCACTAACAATTAAATACCATATCCTCTTTTTCTTGTCAATTGAACTATCTTCAATTCATGGTAAAATAAATATTACTAACGTAATTAGAAGATTTTTCTATATTTTATATAAAGGAGAGTTTGCTAAAGATGAAACAATGGACACATGAAGTGGAAATAGAAGCCCCTATCGAAAGAATATGGAATCTCCTTAATGGCTCATTAGAGAATATGCAAAAAATCATGCCCAATGTAATTGAACACACACCAATAAAGATTACGGATGAAGGGGTCGGAAGTGTTTACCGTCAAAAGTATAAAGAAGGAAAACGAATCGAAGAGTATGATGTTAAAACTTTAGAGTATTTGGACTCACCTACGTATAAAAAGCTAAAAGTAGGATTCGTATTGGCAAACATGTTCGACATAACAGCTTTTTATGAATTAATTCATATTAGTGATGAAAAAACTTTATTTAAATACACAGCTACCAATCGACCATTAAAATGGTTTGTCAAATTACTATTGCTACTATCAAACAAAAAGGTAGTAGTAGAATTTTCGGATAGGGTCAAGCAAATCGCTGAATCTGAAGCTTAATAGTTAAAGGAGGCAGTGGGAAAATTGATTAATCTTTGGTTAAAGGAATCTAAATATACAGTGGTTTTTTCAGGGGCAGGGATGTCAACCGAAAGTGGATTGCCTGATTTCCGGTCTTCTAAAGAAGGAATGTGGAACAAGAAAGATCCGAAAAAGATTGCCAGCGTAAAATCACTCAATGATAATGTAGACGAATTCACTGAATTTTATCGTGAGCGAGTACTTGGGGTAAAAGAGTATCAGCCGCATAAAGGACATTATATATTAGCTGATTGGGAAAAACGCGGGATCATTCAATCAATTATTACTCAGAATGTCGATGGTTTTCACCAGCTCGCAGGGAACAAGAAAGTTGCTGAGCTTCACGGCACATTACAGCAATTACACTGCCAGTCTTGCGGGAAAAAATATAGCAGCGGGGAATACATAAATGAAGCCTATTCTTGCCGATGCGGCGGGTTGCTGCGTCCATCCATAGTATTATTCGGCGAATCATTGCCTGAAGCTGCATTTCAACTTGCTCTGGTGGAAGCGGAGAAGGCGGAGCTGTTTATCGTTCTTGGCTCTTCCCTAACGGTTTCACCAGCTAATCAATTTCCATTGATTGCAAAAGAAAATGGGGCAAAATTAGTCATTGTGAATATGGAGCCTACAGATTTTGATTTTTATGCTGATGAGGTCATAAATAGCAAGAAAATAGGAATGTGGCTGAGTGAACTTGATGGAGAATTGAAGAATTGACCGAAATAATGCTCAAATGTGATTGGTGAAAACCATTCCATTGCCTATTCTTTTGTGATCGTTTTTCAACCTGAAGAGGTAAAATCAATGAACCTTAAGATGTTCTAATTATTATATTTATCTAATTAAATAAGTTTAGAAAAGTCAAAGGGCTGTTCATTTTATAAACAAAACAGCCCTAACTTTGATTAATGTCATTCGATGCCGATTTTTATTATTAATACATCTTATTTAAACCAGCCCATTCGCCATAGAACAAATAGCAAGGTAGATCCGACTAATAGCATAACACCAAGTATTCCGAAATAGCCCCATTTCCAAGTGAGTTCTGGCATGTATTCGAAGTTCATCCCATAAATGCTGGCAATAAAAGTTAAAGGAATAAAAATGGAAGACATAACTGTCAGGGTTTTCATGATATTATTCATTCGGTCTGAATTTAGTGAGATATAACTGTCTCGAATATCATTCGTCATTTCACGATTAGATTCTATCATTTCCGAAAGTTTTAGCAAATGATCATAAATATCCATGAAATACATTCTCTCATCCTTTGGAATTATAACCCTTTCAGAATTTAAAATTCGATATAATAATTCACGCATTGGAAAAATCGTCCTTCGAAGCTTTAACAATTTGCTTCGTATTTCAAATACATCATTCATTAAATCTTTCTTTGCATCTTTTAATTCAATCTCATTTAGCTCATCCTCGATTTTATAAACGGCCGGAAAATACTCATCAACTATTTTATCCATCAATTGATAAAATAAATGTAAAGCCCCTTTTTTATAATGTAAATCATTCGCTAATAACTTTTGTCTTACGATAGTTATTTCAGACGAAGGAGTTAAATGAAAGGTGACGATAAAGTTTTTTCCTACAAACACATCCACTTCTTCTGGCAGAAGGGTATGCTGATTTAATGTGTGGATGACATAAAAGTCATAACCCTCATAGTAATCAAGCTTCGGTCGCTGCAGTAAATGCAAGCAATCATCTATCGCTAATGGATGGAAGCTAAAATGAGTCTTAAGAAGATTCGTTTCTTCTTCAGTTGGAGATTCAAAGTCTATCCAAAACCATTTTATATTGTCTTGAAATAATTGCTCAATGGGCAGATTCTCTGCAAGCTGAAAGTCACTCGTTATCGAAAAAGATCGGATCATATGGATAAAATCCTCCTAACACGAATAGTTTGCTCGGGATGTGAATGAAACATGCCTATACTCATGTCAAAATGATCAGAGAATAACTCGGACACCTATTGCAACATTTTTTATGCTTGTGATATTAATGGATGCTTAATGTTTTCCGGAAATTTATTGTTCTGGGCTTCTCTTACAAAAAGCATTTCACTTCCGTTATAAATTTCCCTATCAAAAAGGATACCTTGATAATCTGGAGTATAGTAAAAAACTACTTTATATGTACCCTTAGCTGTTATTTTTGAAAGTATTTCTTCGATCTTTATTTCCTTTTTGCTAATGATGTCAAAAATATTTATCTCGCTATCTTCTTGTTGATAGATCAGTATAATATTCTCATCTTCCAGATAATAAATATCATTATGAAAGACATTTAAACAGTAAAACATCAGGAGTTCTGATGTGTTGATTGTTCCAAATTTTTGAGAAACAGAATCTCTGTCAGTTGCGAAGTGATAGATAAATTGGAGATCATCTTGATTATTTCCATCCAAGTTGCGCATTCTGGCCTGTTCAAAATGTGCATTTGTAAACTCCATTGAATATAACACCTCTTGAACAGGACGAAAACCGAACTTAGGATAAAAATTTAAAACAGTATGATTAGCCAATAANNTATTCTTTTAAAATTTGGTTCATTAAATTTCCCGAAAGCCCACGATTGCGATAATCTGGATGGGTCATAACCGTACCAATTTGAAGAGCTCTTTTTCTTTCACCATTAATAATCAACTCGATGCGATTAATCGATACATTTGCAACAATTTGATCACCATCTGCGAATGAGTAAGGGATATACTTTTCCGTCCAAAATCCGTTTTCATACCAGCTGTCAAAGTTTATTCCGAACACCTCAACAGCCAAATTGAAAAAACTTTTTCTTAGCTGATCATTAGCTTGATAATCTTTTACAAATACTAGATCTTTCAAAGAATTTCCTCTTTCCTACAGTATTACTCAAAAGAAAAAAGAATAGGAAAAATCCCTAATTCTTATTTTCCATTTTATAGTATCCTGTTTTTTCTTATAAGTCTTTCTTTTTCACTTCTTTCATCAAATAATCAACAAATATATCATCTCTTACAAGCCAGGCTGCATAATTTCTTTTTAAGTAACTTTCGGCTTCTTCAAAGCTTGAATAGTTCTGATTCATTTTTTTATTATTATGTTCAATACTCCATATTTGATCATCGTTTGTATATAAAAGGAATAAATCTTCCGTTCGATTTTGATAAAGAGTTCCAAAAGGGGATTGTTTCACATTATAGCGATTCTGCTTCGAATCCTCTCTTAGTGGCTCTAATTGAAATGTCTCTGCAGCAAACTGTCGGTAAGCCTTGTCAGTTAAAGAACAGCCCGATGCTTTTGCATGACCGCCTCCTCCATATTGTCCAGCCACTTCAGAAACATCTACATGATCATGGATCGTTCTGAATCCAAGACGTTTTCCTCCGATATTTATGATCGCAATATAATCAAGATGGGGATATTCTTTTCCTAATTCATTCCCCAGCTCGGAATGGTAAGATTCTGCATAAACAATGCCGGCAAAATATTTTCCAATTTTCGTTTGGACCAACTCTCGCCTTTTCCGGCGTATGTAGCGTTCAATCTTAACTTCTTCCATATCAAGAATCTTTTGTTCAAACTCATCAAAGCGAAAATGATCACTTGTTTTGAGCCGGCCAATCATTTTTTCTTCAAATTCCTCAATAGAAACTAGAAAAAAAAGTGCATTCAGCCGCTGAGCCTGCTGATTATTATTCTTTTCCCATTCCCACGTATCATATTGCCTTATAAGCTCCACAAATTCAGTAATAGCTTCCGATCGGTTTAACAACTGCTTGGAAACAAGGTATTCATAAAGTAAGGATGTAGCAGAAGTTAACTTTCCTTCTTCATCCTCAACAATGACATGTCCCCAATCATAATCGTTGTAATGCAGAGACGTTTTATGATGATCCAGCAGCTGTAACTTCCCGCCCGAGTGGTAAAACTCATCAAGTCTACCTTCATTTTCTTTACTTACGGATAAATCTGTAATAAATAGAAATGTTTCCTTGCTATCGTTTTCTAAAAACCATTCCACTTCACGGTCTAGACCCGATACGGAATTGTAGCGAACCTTTACTTGCTTATCAAATGCAAGCTTCGCCAATATTCCACATCCAACCCCGTCCAAGTCATTATGTGATAATAGTTTGTACATGATCCTCACCTCTGAACGTAGTATGGTTTGCATTTGGAAAAATTATAAATAATTATTAATTTCTTTAGTAATCAAGTCTATTATTTCCTCATAATAAGATTGTTCATGCGGAACAAAGTCTTTTCTCCTTACCTGCTTCTGAACGGTTATTTTTTTTCCAAACTGATTAATTTCGAAACCTTCTATCGTAATTTCATCACACTCTCGTAGCAAAAGCCTTGAAAAGTCTTGAAATTCAACTTTAACAATTCCTGCTACTTCTTCTTTTTGCAAAATGTACTCATTAATAGAAAATCGACTCTTATATAAAAAAACATGTGCAATTTCATTATCAATAAATTCATCTCTAGTATGGCTGTATTTAATAATACCTAAAGGAACCAACTCATTATATGTGACGTTAATCCCTAATTCCTCTTTTATTTCCCGAACACCATCTTGAATTGTTTCCTGTGCTAAAATATGCCCAGCTGCTGTAATATCTAAATAATTGGGATAATCTTTCTTTAACGCACTTCTTTTTTGCAGATAAATATAATGTACCCCATCATCTTCACTTATGAACCAACAATGAAATGTTTCATGCCAATATCCTGCTCGATGTACTTCCTCCCGTGAGGCAACTCCTATAGGATTTCTTTGTTGATCAAATATGTTTAGTAATTCTTGTTCCATCTCTTTCTCCTTAGCCTAGGTTTCTTTACCTGAATTTTCCTACTAAAATGATTATATCTATTAATTTAGAAACATTACATTAATTTCCCTTAGATATAAATAAATTAAACACTAATTTTCCCTAACTATGATAATATTGGAAAAAAATACATTTTTATAATAATAAGAAAGGTGGATTTACATGAATTATTCTATCCGGACTATGACTCTCGATGATATTCCACAGGTACAAAATGTAGCTAAATCAAGCTGGAATCATACATATGAAGGAATCATCCCAAGAGACATCCAAGATAATTTCTTAAAATCGGCTTATAACGATGAAATGATGAAAAGAAGATTAGAGCATTCCTATTTGTATGTTGCTGAAATAGAGGGCGCAATTGTAGGTTTTGCCAATTATTCTACTATTAAGGAGCATGGAGAGGTTGAGCTTGGCGCCATTTATCTTTTGCCAGAATATCAAGGAAAAGGCATTGGAACAGCTTTGCTCCGTGAAGGGCTTCATCATATTGAAGGAATTAATGAAGTTTATATAAATGTAGAAAGTGATAATCATATTGGCAGAAATTTTTACGATGCCAAAGGTTTTACAGTAGTATCTGAATTTGATGACAACTTTGACGGTCATATTTTGAAAACCGTTCGAATGGTTCTAAAAAAACTAGATTGAGATATGATTTTTTTAAAAAAAGCTCGCCTTTTTAGCGAGCTTTTTCACGATACTAATTTCAACCCAATTGCTGCACCAAGAACCATGCTAATAAATAATAGCCTTTTCCACCCCTTTTGCTCACCATACAACACAATACCCAAAATGGCTCCACCAGAAGCTCCAATTCCAGTCCAGATGGCGTAGGCTGTTCCCATCGGCAATTCCTCCATAGCGAGGGCTAGAAAAAGAAAGCTTGCTCCGAAACCGATAAGCAGCATGATAAGTGACTGCCAATTACGATTTTTGTGCAGGCTGTTGATCATCAGAACACCTATCATTTCAAATATCCCTGCTAAGATGAGATAAACCCAACTCATGATGCAGCCTCTCCTTTCGAATCAGTTTCTTCTTCATTCGTAACAAGCTTAAGCCCAATGACTCCCGCTAATAAAATTAGGACGAGAATAATCTTCGATATTTTTAAAGGCTCATCAAAGAAAATAATTTCTGATAAAACGGTTCCAGCCGTACCCAACCCAACAAAAACGGCATATACCGTACCGACCGGCAATTTCTTTCCTGCCATGATTAGTACATAAAAGCTGACAATGATACAAACAATTGTCCCCGCCCATGTCCAAATATCATAAGCATGCTTAAGACCTATCACCCAAAACACCTCAAAAAATGCGGCAATAAATACCTTTAACCAATTCATGCTGCTTCCCTCCAATACAAATTTCCCCAAGACAAAAAGCCTAAGAGATCGCTGTCAATAAACAGTCATCTCCCAGGCTTTTATCCTTCCGTGGCACAGATATTTCTGTGAGTTTTCTCTCGGACCAGGCCAGTTATCTGCGGAACCCTAGAAAACATTTTTATTAATTTCCTTATATTATATAAGAAACGAAACGATGTGCAAGCGGAACTAATTGCTATTTTGAGCTTTATATTCACGCCAAATTCCTTCTATCTCCATTATTCTCTGCTTTTCTTATACTTTTAATCTCCATTGTTAATAAATAAAGTTCCACTTCCAAGCTAGGAATCCTATAAAAATGAACCCCCCTATACCTAGTCCAATGGAAAGAAGAATCTGTATCCAAAAAACCTCATTCTCCCTTTCCTCCCAATATTTTTCAATAATATTTGTTTTGATTTCTTCGTATTCATATAGATGCCACCATTTTCTAAAGCTTAATTGATACGTCTTTAATTCCTTTTCTCCTCCCCAAGGATTGCTCACTTTTATAATTGTTTGATCTTCTAGATGAAATTGATGCAAATCCGAAAAATCAAATCCCTCCTCTGTAAAGGTAATGGATAAACGATTTAATTCCGAGCGTACACGTTCAACAACAATATTTTTAGATGTTTGTTTAATCACTAAGACTTGCCCTGTCACAAATAATCTATATAAAATGATGGCGAAAACGATCAATAAGCTGATAATAAGGGGATAAAGAAAATTCTCGTCAAAGATGAATTGGCTGGAGAGAACCGTTTGAAAGATGAAAAATGAAAAGGTGTACATAGCCTCCAACTTTGACTTAGCTGAGATTCCTCGATATTTATATACCCTGAAAGCCTCATAGAAACTTAATAGTGATGCAAATAATCCAGAAATAATAAGAAAAATATGCATATAATCATACATAATTAAAACTCCTTGAAATTTGTTAATATACTAATTTCTCAGTTTCCAAACCATCCCGATTTTACCACATATTTCTATTTAATCATCTCTATTACAATATTTAGGAGTAAATTATTTCTTTCAATCTAAAATTATGCGAAAATAGATTTTAGTCAGTTTGCATATGATATAGAAAGAGCTTGAACGAAGAGAGGTTTTCAATATGTATTGGTGTAAAATAGCTCGCACAGAGAGAGAGTTTTCCGAAATAGCAAAATTAAATTACGAAACCTTTGTTGAAGAGATCCCCCAGCATGAACCTGACGAAAATGGAATTCGTGTGGATCCTTTTCATCATGAAAATAAATATATTATTGTTTTAAAAGATCAAGAGCTTGCTGGTATGATTGCCATCCGTGATCAGCGCCCTTTCTCCTTGGACAAGAAAGTCGGATCTGTAGAGAATCTGCTACATGATGATGCTTTGTCAGGTAAGCTTTGTGAAATTAGACTTCTTGCTGTAAGGAAAGAGCATCGAAATGGAAGGGTATTTTTCATGCTTGTCAGTGCTTTATCTGACTATGCTTATAAACAAGGGTATAGCGCTGCTGTTATTTCAGGAACAATACGTGAGCAGAAGCTTTATAAGCAAATGGGTTTTGAAGCTTTTGCCGATACGGTTGGAACAGAAGATGCCCAGTTCGTCCCTATGGTGTTAACTAGAAGGCAATTCGAGAGGTCTATTGCTGCTAGATTAAAGCAAAAAAGATACTCATTCTATCCGGGACCTGTCGTTTTAAGAGACGATATTCGTAATGCCCTGACTGAAGAGCCAGTCTCCCATCGCTCATACGATTTTTCGATGACGCTTGAAAAAGTACAGCAAATGCTGTTATCCATGAGCAAGTCAGCATATGTTCATTTATTAAATGGCAGCGGAACTCTTGCAAATGAAGCGATGCTTGCACAATTGAAAAGACTTCCTGGAAAAGGACTAATTTTAACAAATGGAGCATTTGGGGACCGATTAGTGAATCAAGCAAACAGATGGGGTCTAACATTTGATTGTTTAAGCTATGAATGGGGCAAGCCCTTCGATGAACGTCAAATTTCTATGAAACTAGAACAATTGAATTATGAATGGGTTTTAATGACGCATGGGGAAACTTCCACTGGAATGCTAAATCAATTAGAAAAGATCCAAGAGCTATGTAAAATACATAATATAAAGCTTTGTCTCGATTGTGTCAGCTCCTTTGGTGCCCTGCCCTTCTCACTTGCAGAGATTTATTTGGCCACTGGGGTTAGCGGGAAAGCGATTGGAACAATGAGCGGGCTTTCGTTTGTTTTCTCAAACCATGAAATTGAAGAAGATTCAACTCTTCCTTCTTATCTAGATTTGGGGTTGTATGCGAATGGTAATATCCCGTTTACCTATTCTTCACAAGTGTTAAAAAGCTTAGAGAGAGCACTAAGATATTATTTAGATGAAGATAGGTATTCCGTTTTGAAAAATTGCTATGAACAAATTCTTTCTGCAGAGAAAAATGAGGAAATGGCCTTTTTAACCCCTAATGGCTATCCGATGATCGTAACATTGAAAGGAGAAGACAGCTGTACAAATATGGCAGAGGATGCTGCACTTTCAGGATTTGATTTACATTATAAAAGCGCTTATTTATCAGAAAGGGCTTGGGTTCAGCTTTCGATTATTCAGCCGGATTTTGAGGAGGCGTGGAAAAAGTTCCGGAAGTGGCATTTGAATTATAAGGAATATCAAAGGAGACAAGGGTAATGTGAAGGTATTTGCCCAACATTCCTGCCAAAAAAAGCCGGCTTCATGTTCGTGTAACAGTTTGAAGTCGGCTTGAATTTTTTTATATTTCCATCTCCAGCATAATCGGACAATGGTCACTGCCCATAACGTCACAGTGAATTTGTGCAGATTTTATTGCATTTTTCATTCTTTCGGAAACGATAAAATAATCGATTCGCCAGCCAATATTCCGTTCTCTTACTTTAGCCATATAAGACCACCATGTATAGGCACCCTCTGCATCTGGATAGACGTATCTAAAGGAATCAACAAAGCCAGAATCAAGCAAGCGAGTCATTTTATTTCTCTCCTCTGTTGTAAAGCCAGAGTTGCCATCATTCGATTTTGGATTTTTCAAATCAATTTCGTTATGTGCTACATTCAAGTCTCCACAGTAAATAACCGGTTTTATTTGATCGAGCTCACAAAGATATTGAAGAAGTTCATTTTCCCACTCTAATCGATAGGATAATCGAGCCAAATCTCTTTGTGAATTTGGCGTATATACATTGACCAAGTAAAAAGATTCAAACTCTAACGTAATGATTCTTCCCTCTGGCTCCGTTTCATTTTCTCCTACACCATATTTAACGGAGAGCGGCTTCTTTTTCGTAAAAATTGCCGTACCCGAATAGCCTTTTTTCAGTGCATAATTCCAAAATTGGTGATAGCCTTCAAGTTCAAGGTCGATCTGCCCTTCCTGCAGTTTTGATTCTTGAATACAGAATATATCTGCATCTACTTCATGAAAATAATCTAAAAAGCCTTTTTTCACACAGGCTCGAATTCCATTCACATTCCACGACACAAATTTCATGCTATTATGACTCCTTTTTTAAAAACTCTAGATTAATAGAATATCATGGAACTAGCTTGCATGCTAATTAATAGCGGACAGAGAATACCTTATTACCTTAAAATTCGCATATTCGGCGAATGAATAGGACACAGAATCCGTTATTGATGAAAAACTTGAAGAAAGTAGCCTTCTTTTCATCAAACTATCGTAAAATTAATACGAAAAGTAAGTTTTCAAGGAGGATTTTACAATGGCTGAACACCATTTTCATTTAAAAGCACATTGGCCAGGGCTTAGAAACGATGTGGGAGTAATCGAAGCTGGTCAATTGAAGACAAAGGTTTCCATCCCGCCAGAAATGGATGGTCCTGGAATTGGAACTAACCCGGATGAAATGCTACTTGGAGCCGCTGCAACTTGCTACATCATTACTTTGGCTGCTATGATGGAACGCAGTAAGCTAGAAAAAGTTGATTTGTCAATGGAATCTGTAGGGATAGTTGATGTAACAAAAGGTGTGATCACTTACAAAAAAATCATTCACCGCCCGGTTATCATTCTAAAACGTGAAGCAACAGAAAAAAATGAAGCTTTAGCTCTAAAATTAGCCCAAAAAGCAGAAACTTCCTGTATGATCTCCCGAGCATTAAAAGGTAATGTTGAAATTGAATTAGAGACAACAATCATTAGACAGTAGTGACGTCTATCCTTTGATTTAAAAAACACTTAGTTGACCAATGCGGCTGTGGGGGGCATGTGCTTAGAGTATGAAAAAAGAATCGAACATTTAGGGGTACTAGCGGAATTTATCCAAGGGCAAGTTATTCTCAACTACTATGAAGATGACGATTTCCTATGGAAAAGAGAAGGTTTTCATTTCGACTCAATCCTTGTGACTAATGAACAACTTATCTTTAAACGGAAGGATGGCTTTAAATACACCATTTGTTTACAGGAATATCCGGATTTTTTTATTTATAGTGCTTTTCAGCATTATTTCACACTAAGAAAAACATCAGGCAAATTAGATATTTACTTTCCACATAATTAGAGGAGGGCGAACAGCAACTACTGTTTGCTCTTCTTTTTTTCACTTAATCTAATCTTCGCTGTCGAAATCTCCTAATTCTGCAGAATTCCGTCTTGTTTTGATAGCTTTTGTCATGTTGCAGGAAAAAGGGATAGCCTTTGCTGAATAACTCTTACATAGAAAAATTAACTCGGAAAGGCCTTCCGAAATATTCATAACGACTAAAGACAGAAAGGGATGGAGAACCAATGCCAAATCAATTCGTTAAAGCCTATACGATTAAGGAAGTATCAAAATTGATAAATATACCCCCTGGAACACTGCGGCAATGGGAAAAGGATTTAGATGGACTGCTAGTAATCCCCCGCTCTAAGCAAGGGGCACGATTCTATACGGATGAGGAAATCAAACTACTTGAAACCATTAAGCAGATGCGCAATAAAAACTTAAGTAAGGAAATGATTAAAGATTTAATTTCCCAACATAAGGTTTCGGAATCAGCTTCCGAATCAATCGAAACCTCACTGGCTCCCATTTCGGAAGAAATCCGCAGCAGAGAGGAAGTTCCGGATATATCCATGGTTTATGGAGCAATGGAATCCTTTAGAAATCAGTTAATTGATGATGTCAGAGCGGAAATTCGGACAAGCATTCGCAAAGAAGTTTTGGAAGAGGTAAAGAAAGAAATTTCGAAGGGATCGCTTCACACCGTGAAAAGTCTATCTGACTCCATATATAAATCGAATGAAAAGACGAAGCTTGAAATCCACGAGCTTTCAAATCATATACATAATGCTTCGGAACATACTTCCGAATCGCTCGAAGCTCTATCGAAAAGGGTTACGAAAGCTTCGAAAGGCACTTCCGAACAGCTGCGCTCTTTAGTTCATCGTGTTACAGAATCTTCTGAAGCGGCTTCAGAAGAATTTAAGACGATGATTCATTATATCTCAAGTTCTGCCGAGGTTACGCATACGGAGATTAGTGCGTTAATTGAAACTCTGAACACTGATAGAGAAATCTACATTGAAACGATTACGCGCGAACGAGAGCAATATTGGGAAGATGTCCATCAGCGGGAAATGATGTTTCAAGATTTAATCGTCAGCTTCCGAAAAGCTGCAGCTGCTGCAGAGAAAATTGAAAAACCATGGTGGAAGTTTTGGGGTTAACAAAAATCTGCAGCTTTTGATGAATTCTCTATTTCCGTCTAAATCAATGAGATATTTGGACAGGATTTGGGTAAACAACTGAAGCCTGTCCAGTAAACCTAGTTATTTGGACAGGTTTTGCATAAAACACTGAAACCCGTCCAGTAAACCTCATTATTTGGACAGGTTTTGGGTAAAACGATGAAACCTGTCCAGTAAATCACATTATTTGGACAAGTTTTTGATCAAGCACCGAAACCTGTCCGGTAAACCTGATTATTTGGAAAGTTTTATAGCATTTCCTAACTACTGCATCAAATCTACCTTTATTTCATATTCGTCCCGTAAAAAATCTCGTCCATTTCAATTGTGAGTTTCTCTGTGATTTCGTTTACTTCCTCAGCACTTAGTGTGTCCTTCGTGTATCCAAAGAGGTAATTATTCAAATCGAAATCTCGAATACGGCATTTTGTATGGAAAATATGTGACTGATAAATATTGACATCAATCATGTCAAATTCATTTTTGATTTCCTCAGGGATGTAGTTTTGGATCGAGCTTATATTATGATCAATAAAAAGCTTTTGTCCATCTTTATCCCTTGTAAATCCGCGAACGCGGAAATCAATTGTCATAATATCTGTATCAAAAGAATGAATTAAGAAATTTAATGCCTTCAAAGGAGATATTTCCCCACATGTAGATACGTCAATATCTGCCCGAAATGTGCTAATTCCTTCAGAAGGGTGATATTCAGGATATGTATGAACAGTGATATGGCTTTTATCAAGCTGCATTACAACCGATTCCGGCAATGGTCCAGGTGATTCTGAATAGGATTCAATCGGAACCTCAACAACTGGGCCTTCAGAAACAAGTAAAGTTACACTTGCACCTTGAGGAACAAAGTCTTGTTGGGCAATATTCAATACATGAGCTCCAATGATGTCTGAAACATTCTTAAGGATTTTGGTTAGCCTTTCGGCGCTATATTCTTCGTCAATGTACTCTATGTAAGCCTCTCGCTCTTCCTTCGTTCTTGTATAACAAATATCATACATATTGAAACTTAACGATTTTGTTAAGTTATTAAATCCATGCAGTTCAACTCGTTCATCCGGAGTTAAGCTCAAAATCCATTCCCCCTTATTAATTATGAAACATTGTAAATATTGTTATATTGCCCAACATCACTTCCATCCATTAGTTTTTATAAAACAAAACCGTGCCATTTCATTTCCAAAATTAACTAAGTACATTTTATTTTATTAATTATTTTTTAAATTTTATAATG
Organism: Bacillus sp. JJ1532; assembly: GCF_036965085.1. Lineage (NCBI taxonomy): Bacteria > Bacillati > Bacillota > Bacilli > Caryophanales > Bacillaceae > Bacillus > Bacillus sp. JJ1532. The sequence goes on along the minus strand of NZ_JBALOW010000010.1, from coordinate 67 downwards.
AATGGGTAATAATTGTGATAGCATGAGATTCACCTGTAAAATTGAGAGCAGACGGATGGTGAAACAT
>NZ_JBALOW010000009.1:0-9433 GCF_036965085.1 Bacillus sp. JJ1532 | reverse complement strand
ATTAATGGAAAATTTACAAAAAATGATAGAATCATTGAACTTAAACAGCCAAATTTCTTTAAATGAAATTCCTGACATTGATCTTTATATGGATCAAGTGATTCAGCTGTTTGAAAATAAATTTAGCAGCACGAAGCGTAATGAGGATGAAAAGATCCTGACAAAAACAATGATCAATAATTATGCTAAAGGAAAGCTGTTATTCCCGATCAAAAATAAAAAGTATTCAAAAGAGCATCTCATTTTAATTAGTTTTATTTATCAATTAAAAGGGGCTCTCTCGATTAATGACATAAAAGAAACATTGTCTGGGCTCAATGAAAGAGTTATGATGCAAAACTTGAATATAGATTGTTTCTATGAAAGCTTTCTTCACTTAACTGAAAAAAACATCCATGCATTTAAAGAAGAAATTGAACAAAAAGGAAAGAATGTAAATGAAGAGATAAGTGAATTGAAAGAAACTGAAGCTACGAAGCTAGAGAAAACGCTCATGATTGCCTCATTAGCCCATATGAGCAATCTGTATCGGCGTGCAGCAGAAAAGGTTGTCGATGAACTTGTAGCAGAGAGGAAATTGGATAAAATTTAAAATTAATGAGGCATTATTTGAGTTCTCTGATTAACTGTCCAAAACCTATGCAAATACTAAGGCTTGCTGGACAGGTTTCATCGTTTTGCCCCAAACCTGTCCAAATAACCGGGTTTACTGGACAGGTTTCATCGTTTTCCCTAAACCTGTCCAAATAGCCGGGTTTACCAGACAGGTTTCATCATTTTACCTATAATCTGGATAACTAAGGATACTATACAAAAGTTTACCACTAACAGTGTCCGTCATTCCGTTTAATATACAACACTTTACGTAAGTTCACGATAAAAATACCCGTCATCTCAAAGATGACGGATATTTAACTGCTACTCCACCCCATTCATAATCTCAGAGACAATTTCAAAGGATCGCAGTCTGTCTTGGTGATTATAGATTTGGGCGGTGACCATGATTTCGTTTACCTTTGTGTCTTGAATGAAGCTTTGCAGCTGAGCTTTCACTTTGTCTGGACTGCCAATAATGGAGGAACCGAGCTGCTTTTGAAGCAGGGCTTTCTCATATTCGCTCAAATGCTCATCTATATTGTCGACTGGAGGCTGGAGCTGTCCAGGCGTATTGCGAATAAGATTAAGGAATTGCAACTGAAGGGATGTTGCAAGCCGTTTCGCTTTTTCATCCGTATCTGCCGTAATGATATTCACTCCAACCTTTGCATAAGGTTCATCAAGAACATTTGAAGGGCGGAAGCTGCGGTAATATAAATCAAGAGCAGGCAACGTATTCTCAGGTGAAAAATGACTAGCAAAAGAAAATGGGAGTCCAAGCTGACCCGCAAGCTGAGCGCTGAAACCGCTCGAACCTAGAAGCCAAATGGGAATATCCAATCCCTCGCCTGGTACAGCTCGAACATGCATAGGTGCCGAAGCTCTAGATGGGTCGAAATATGTGCGAAGCTCCTCCAGTTGTTCGGGAAATTCCGATCCATCCATGCGGATGCTTCTTCTTAAAGCTCTGGCGGTTAGTTGATCTGTTCCTGGAGCACGGCCAAGTCCTAAATCAATTCTGCCTGGGAATAGGGATTCCAACGTCCCGAACTGTTCTGCAATCACGAGTGGAGAGTGATTAGGCAGCATAATGCCGCCGGATCCAACCCGAATGGATGTTGTACCTGCGGCAACATGCCCGATGACAACCGAAGTTGCTGAACTGGCTATCCCTTGCATATTATGATGCTCTGCAAGCCAGTATCGATGATAGCCCCATTTTTCGGCATGCTGTGCAAGATCTAATGTATTTCGAAGCGCTTCTGATGCGGTACCGCCAACAATGATAGGGGATAGATCTAAAACAGAATAGCGAATTTCGTTTAGTGATTTCTTATCAGTCTGAACTGCCATATGATTCAACTTCCTTCATTCAATCTTCTATAAAAGCTTTTACCTATGATTGCTATATTATCAATGTTTATGAAATCAGGATAATGAAATGCTTATAAAGAAAACTCGCCGATTGGCAAGCCTTGAACAGGCGAAGACAGAGGCGTATTGCACTTATACTTAATTCCTAAAATTGGAACTACGTGGAATCAACTTCTGCGCTGACAATTTATACTTTCTTAAGTGTAAAAAAAACGGACTAAGGCTAGTCCGCTTTTAGAAAAATACGATATAAATAACTAAGGCCAATACTATTCGGTAAATGGCGAATGGCACAAGTTTGATTTTATTAATCAGTTTTAAAAAGAAACGAATAGATAAAAGGGCGAACACAAAGGCGCTAATAAATCCGGCGATGAAAAATGGCAAGGCATCGATCGTAAAATATTGCCAGTTTTTCAATAATGAGATAAAGCTAGCACCGGCCATAATTGGTACAGCCATAATAAAAGTGAAGTCAGCTGCTGCACGGTGGCTTAATCCGAGCAATACACCGCCAGAAATCGTTGAACCCGAGCGTGAAAACCCAGGCCAAAGTGAAAAGCATTGTATCAATCCAATGGAAAACGCCTGTTTATAAGTAATTTGATCAACCGTGTCCACTTTTGGCCGTTTCCCACCAAAAATATCTGCAAGGATCATAAAGACAGCTCCAATAACTAAGCCAATTAATACTGTTTCAGTCGAAAACAAGTATTCATCGATATAATCCTCAAATAGAACTCCGAGTATACCGGCTGGAATAAGGCCGACAATAACTTGTGTCAGCTTCAAACGGGTTTCTGGAACCGCTGCACCCTTATTCCGTCTTCCAAGTCCTAGCATGTCAATAAATCTATCTTTAAAGATGATGACAACTGCGAGTATGGATCCTAACTGTATGACTACCTTAAATGTATTTGCTGTAGAATCTGATAAAAAATCCTTCGTATGAAGCCACATATCATCCACGATGATCATATGCCCGGTAGACGAGACTGGGGCAAATTCTGTTAAACCTTCAACTAATCCAAGTATGATTGCTTTTAATATCATCATAAAATCAACTATCATTTTTCCTGAAATTCTCCTTTTTATAAGTAGGGATATAAAGATTATTTAATTGCTATTATCGCCCTCATTATAATAGACGATTATGATAGCAAAAACCTTACACTTATAGATTAAAAGATTAAAAAAACGGGCAATATTTATTCGCTGTTAAAGTATAGCACAATTAAAAGCAAGATTTCCATGAAATTAGAGGACGGCGGAATGAAGGCGATTTCAAGATTCCTATCTTATGCGTATTTGACTGCAAGTAATTATGTAAAGTTCTCATGAACAGACTTCACAAACTTTTCACAGACTCATGATCTTTTGTGAGTAATATCACCTATTCACAGGAATGGAATCAGTATGATTAAGATGTAAAGGAAAAGGATAATAAAGGAGGAATTAACATGAATAAAGGTATGAAATATCTTCTAACATCCGCAATAGGACTAAGTTTACTAACCGCATGTAACCAGCAATCTTTACAAGAAAAACCACAGCCAGAACAAAAGGTATTAGCAGCCGAGAAAAGTAATAATGAAGTCATAGCCCCACATAAAGATTTGAATCAAGAACCGGTACCGTTGAAAATTGAAAGAGTGGGTCCTACAGAAGTAAACGTAGAAATGACATCACAGATCACAGACATTGAAATTGACAAAGGGTATATGTACAAAGCTTGGACATTTAACGGGGAAGCCCCTGGGCCAGTTGTAGTAGTAAATGAAGGGGATACAATTAACTTTACATTAAAGAATATGGATCCGGCCATTCCGCATAGCATGGATTTTCACGCTGTTCATGCAGCACCATCTAAAGATTTTTCAAATGTAAAGCCTAATGAATCAGGTACTTTCAGTTATCCAGCAAATAAGCCAGGTGTATTTATGTACCACTGTGGAACAGCACCGGTACTTTCACATATTGCAAACGGAATGCATGGTACGATCATTGTTAAGCCGAAAAATGGCTATCCAACCGATGAAGGGATTAATAAAGAATTCGTTATGATTCAAAACGAATGGTATAAATATAACGATTTAGATGATTTCACTAATGGTGTACCAAGTCAAGTTGTATTCTCAACTAAGGCTCTTCATGAAGGTGACCTAAATACAAATGGCGATACGTTCACACTTAAAGAACAACCTCTATTAGCAAAAGTAGGAGACAGAGTAAGAATCTATATTAACAATGTAGGACCAAATGAAGTAAGCTCATTCCATGTTGTTGGTACAATATTCGATGATGTATATATTGACGGTAACCCATATAACCATTACAAAGGATTACAAACTGTTATGCTGCCAGCCAGCGGTGGTGCTGTAGTTGAATTTACCGTAACAAGAGTCGGAAGCTATCCAATTGTCACACACCAATTCAACCATGCTCAAAAAGGAGCCGTCGCCATTCTTAAAGTCACCGAAACAGGTGAAGACGACGGTAAGGCTACAATGAGCCATTAATAGATAAATAAATCACACAACTAAAATTATACTAGAAAAAAATTATAAAGTGAACCTTAAATTTCAAATAGAGGGCAGATATTCCTATAAATATTACGGACAGTTATGAAACATGCGACGTAGGAACACTGCCCTTCAAGCTGTATAATCGTAACAGTGAATGGGGAGGTGTATCCCAAATGAATAAAAAAGTTCTCCTATTTATTGTATTTTCTTGGTTCATTTTTGCGGGTAAAGTACACGGGTCTGAGCTGACTGTATCTAATACAAAGGAGCTACAGGGGGCTCTATTAAATCGTACTTCTTCTGTTATAAATCTCAAATCGGGTGAATATTCCGGATCATTTACTATTTCCCATCCCGTTCATTTAATCGGTGAAAAAGGAACAAAGATCATCGGTCCATATGAAGGGAACGTTATTACAATTGAGGCTGATGACGTATCTATTGAAGGATTACAGATAGAAGGGAGCGGTTCTCAAAATTCTGGGATTTATATTAAAGGCAATCGTTCTCATATTCATCATAATTTAATAAAAAATGTATTTCATGGGATTTATGCTCATGAAAGCTACGGCCATCGTTTTGAACATAATACGATTACTAGCTTTGACGAGAAGTCCAAATATAAAGGCTATGGGATTTATTTAGTGAAGGCACCAAATACTTCTGCCAATAGCAATCTCATATATGATACACAGGATGGAATTTATGTATCCTATTCTGAATTCTGTGAGGTAAAAGGAAATCAAATGATCCAGACACGGTATGGTGTTCATACAATGGATTCCAGAAATGTCCTTATTTCGCAAAATCAAGTTCGTGAAAGTATTAACGGACTGATGATTATGCAGAGCTATGAAGTTTTTATTCTAGAAAATATCTTTTATTTAAATACAAAAATCGATGGTGCAGGGATGTTTATCTTTGACACATTCGATTCAAAGATCGCTTCCAATGTAGTTATGAGCAACTATAAAGGAATTCTAATGGAAAATGCGAAACGAAATCGGATTGAGTTTAATACTTTTCTAGAAAACGATACAGGATTGGAATTAAGAAAGAATTCTGAAGAGAATTCTGTTTATTTAAACAATTTTTATCAAAATACAAAACAAATTATTTCTGATAATCAGAACAGAAATATTTTTAACAAGGACCAATATGGAAATTATTACGATGATCATCAATCCTTAAGCTTAAATAAAGATAAAATTGTTGATTTCGCCTATAAAAGCGGTGACGTTTTTTACAATATGACAAGTAAAGAGCCTTATTTACAAATATTCCATCGCAGTCCAGCGGTGGAGCTATGGAATATGATTGAAAAGTTCACCCCGATTCCTTCTGATACGTTTGTGATTGATGAATATCCGCTAATGAGGCCAGCACCCATTCATTGGGAGAAGAGTCAAAGTGAGCTGTCATATAAGGAGAAAATAGAAATGAATTTTTCTCAGGTCCTCTCTTTTTTACTCATTATATCGGTAAGTTCCTATATCTTATTTAAGTTTGGGAGGGAGAAACATGAAGTGTAGATGGTGGGTTCTTTTATTGGCTGTCATGATATCCTCAACTGCTTGTTCTAATAAAACAGCAGCTCCAGTTGAAATAAAGGCGAATGAAGAAGATTGTGATGCTTGTCACATGGGCATAGAAGACTTACACTCTGCCGCACAGATCATTTTAGAAGATGGAGAACCAAAGTTATTCGATGATATTGGCTGTATGGTCGTATATATGCAAGAGCATCAGCCCAAATATGAAGCAGCCTTCATCCATGATTTCGATTCAAAGGAATGGATATCCTTCGATAATAGTACTTTCGTACAAAATCAAAATATTCATAGTCCTATGAATTATGGAATTGCAGCATATGAGACAGAGCAACAAGCATCTGACATGCAAAAAGAACAAGGTGGGGAGATTTATTCTTCAAAGGAGCTATTAGAAAAAGATTTGAAGGGAACAAAGCACGGGCATTAATCAAGAAGTTTATGGGGAAAATCCATAGATTGGAGGGAAAATGATGGAACTGGGTATTTTGTATTCAATGGTAAAGCATGAGCTGCGCCTGCTCCTTAGAAGTAAGTGGTTATTGAATTTTATGATTCTCTTTATTTTTCTATCTGGACTGCTCTATTTCTATGGGTTGAACTCCGTTAAACTCGATCCTGTCAAAGTAACTTACGGATTAGAAGGGGTTAATAGCAATATTGAAACAATGGGCGTGAATCCTGAATATTACGGCTTAAAGGAGATCACACAGCAGCCAGAAAATACGGCAAATATAAATCAAACAGCGTATAATCGTTCTATCGCACTGCTGATAAATTTATCCCTATGGCTCTTGCCGATTATTTGTTTAATTCTAGGAGCAAACTCCATTATTGGAGACAAAGAGAGCGGCAGACTGGGATTATATAAAACGTATCAAGTTTCTTATTGGAAGTATATGCTCAGCAAGTTTTTATCATTAGTAATCTCTATGTTTGTCGTCATGGGTGTATCTTATGGATTATTCGGTCTTATTTTTTCTATCATCGGGAAATCTTTTCAAGCTTCGATCTTTCAAGTATTCCTAAGTGTGAACATGCTGCTCATTATTGTGTTTTCTGCCGCAGCCTTATTCGTTGGGGCGATTAGCAAAACCAGAATGCAAGGTTTGTCATATGCATTGTTCTTCTGGTGTCTGACAGTTTTCATTTATGAGTTTGTCATCATGACGGTTATCAATTGGATTCCATATGCCTTTAAACTCAAAAGCTTATTTTTCTTCATCTTACTTAACCCAATAGAATCCATTCGAGTATGGTCCATTTCAAAGCTTAATGCAGAATACGTATTTGGTCCAGAGTTTTTAATGATTGAAAAATGGGGTGAGAGTGGCACCCTTTCCATTTCATTAATGATCTCAATTGTGCTCCTAATGTGGATTGCAATGGCCATATCCACTAAAATGTTGAAGAAAAGGGGAGTCTAGCATGATCCTTGAATTAAGAAATCTCTCCAAAGAATATAAACATAAAACGGCTCTATATCCAGTAGAAGCAGGAATTAATCTAGGAGAATGTGTCGTGCTATGCGGAGGAAACGGTGCAGGAAAGAGTACGATGATCAAAATGATTACAGGGATTGATCAAGCTTCTTCTGGAACGGTGGTCTTTCATTCAAAAAAGAAAAAGCCATTTGCCTATATGCCAGATCAAATGAATTTCCCTCCAGATTTGACCCCCATTGAGATCTTACATTATTATGGGAAATTCCTGAAAGTGGATAAGGAAATAATCAAACAAGTTTTGCAAGACGTGGGCTTATGGGAGGAGCGCAATCAAAAGGTTGGCGGCTTCTCTAAAGGTATGTCGCAACGCCTTAACCTTGCTCAATGTTTGCTGGCAGATACGGATATATATATATTAGATGAACCTACGAATGGCTTGGATCCCTACTGGGTCATTCAATTTAAAAGAATTTTACAAAAGCTGAAAAATGAACATAAAACCGTGATTGTCAGCAGCCATATCATGCGAGATGCCATTGAAATTGCCGACAAAGTCATGATTTTATTTAATGGAAAGGTACGGTCGTTTGGTACTCTGGAGGAAATTTATCGTGAGCATGCCAGTGAATCGCTGGAGGAAGTATTCTTGACCATTCATGAAAATGAAAATAAGGAAGTTGCTAAATGCTAGAATCTCGATTACAAACAGCTGGAAACCTTAAAGATCTCCAGCTGTTTGCTATTTTCTAAAGAAATTTTCTGTATAGTACGGTTGGGACTTTGAATTAAACGCTACACCCACACCTAAATATTGATATTCCGGTCTAAGGATATTCTCCCGGTGGCCAAGAGAATTCATCAGACCTTCATGGGCAAAAATACTGCTAAACTGCCCCATCGCCAAATTCTCGCCAGCTACTGTAAAGGATACCCGGTCCTCACTCATTCTATCAAAAGGGGATTGACCGTCTAAATTTGTATGGGAGAAGTAATTTTTATCAGCCATATCAAGGCTATGATTCCGTGCTGTTTCTTTTACTTGATCATCCCATTTTAACACGGATTTTCCATGTTTTACACGGTCTGCGTTCGTTAAATCGAATAATTGATATTCGAAGCCTTCCTTCAACTGCTCTGATCCATCTGCATAAAAATGATTTTTAGCCTGTTCTAAATCTTCATCAATCATTTGAATGGCCGTCACCGTATTTTTGGCATGTTTATCGTAAAAAACGGTTACATAGCTCTGATCAATAGAAAATACATCATAATCTCGTTCTTTATCATATTGGTAAAAAACTAAGCCTTTTCGAATTTGATTTAAAGGCTTTCCAAGTTGTTGAAGAACAGCTGCTTTCGTACTGCCTAGCTTTATACCTTTTGCAGAGGAAATTAAGTCTTGATTTGTGTATAGACCCGCTACTTTTTCGTTCGTATCGTATGTGACCATGAAAAAGTTGTGATAATTTTCATGATAGGTATACCATTTAAATCCATATTCATTATAAGTGGATCTGTTTGGCGGTCCCGCTAGCTTTTCAATATTCTCCTTACTTTCCCCTAGAACAATATTATGAATCGAAAAGGTTTGGCTGGAAGGAATGGATAATTTCGGTTTATCTATTGGGATTAAGTCTTTATTCGGAAGAAGCTCCACCTTTTCATCCATTTTCCCAGCTAACTGATTGATGGTGGAAAAAATCGTCTCAATCGCTACAGAAACTTGTGGATTTTCTGAAATGGCATGAACCTCATCTTTAAACCGATCCAATAAAGGGTAAAAATCTGTTTTTTTCAAATGTTTTTCAATGAAGGGCCATGATATAAATATGATAAAAAGTAATAATAAAGTTCGAAAAAATTTCCTCAATGTTTCACCATCCGTCTGCTCTCAATTTTACAGGTGAATCTCATGCTATCACAATTATTACCCATTAATTAT
>NZ_JBALOW010000008.1:129536-129693 GCF_036965085.1 Bacillus sp. JJ1532 | reverse complement strand
GGTGTAGTTTAGTGGTAAAGATACAGCCACGAGCGATGCTTCATGAAAAAGCTTCGAGTTGCCTCGACGCATTAACTTCCTTGAATGAACTTGCAGAGGAAGAGGCATGACAAATCGTAAAGTAAAATAAACGTTTTATACAATAAAATATGCGGGT
>NZ_JBALOW010000008.1:38847-129486 GCF_036965085.1 Bacillus sp. JJ1532 | reverse complement strand
TGCGGGTGTAGTTTAGTGGTAAAACTACAGCCTTCCAAGCTGTTGTCGTGGGTTCGATTCCCATCACCCGCTCCATACATATCAACGCAGTGTTTCGTTTCAATAAAGAACGAGGTATTGCGTTTTTTAATGTCAAAAAAAGGTGCCAGTTTAGCACCCTATAATCTCTATATTTCCTTGTCCTCCATGAATTTGAATAAACATATTCATAAGAGAAGTGACCATTTCATTCGCCTCATCGATATTGAAGGAAGGGCGTAAATAAACAATATGTATAGCGTTTTTTGTTTTTTCTGTCACAGAAGTTCTTTCTGAATCTACAAAAGGGCTGCCAAAAGAGCCTGAATCATCACTCGTTACAATTAAACGGTGAAGCGAATTGGATCTGCCGTTTAGTCCAACATATTCTTCACCATCTTCTCCAAGTCTCATCGTCACACTCCCATTGAGTTTGTCCATATCATAGATGCCTAGTGAAATTTGATATTGCAAAGAGAAGAAGTTATTAATATCAGTAGCACTGTTCACAGGCAGTAAATAGTTTTGCTTTTTGACCCTGCGGTATAGGGCTTCAGCTGAATGACGGTAGCGGTTAGGATCTTTCCCTGCAGCTTTAAAAATCTGTCTCCATTCTTTAATCCCATCTAAATCTGTTACATTTTTATCCTCTAAATCGAAGTAAATCGATTCTTGAAACAACTGCAGTCGCCCTTTTACCATTTGTGGAGACTCACCTACCTCAATATTCTGATAACGGATAACTCCGATTTTAAAATCTGGTATAAGCCCGCAAATCTCAGAAGAAACATGAATTTCCAACCTTTCCACCTCCAAAATCGATTAAAAATAGTTTATCATAGGAAGCGATGATTTAAATAATATTATGGACCTTCATATATAAACAAATATAGAAAGGAGGGAGCAAAGTGAATTCGGCAAAGTTAAAACAAGAAGTTATCGAATACAGTAAAAAAATTGGAATAGATAAAATTGGCTTCACAACAGCAAATACTTTTGATGAAATGAAAAATCGGCTTATTCGCCAGCAGGAGCTTCAATACCAATCAGGATTTGAAGAAAAGGATATTGAGAAAAGGGTTAATCCTGCGTTGCTGATGGATGAGCCTCGCTCCATTATCTCTATAGCTCTTGCTTACCCTTCTAAAATGAGCGAGAGAGTTGTGAGTATTAAAGGAGAAAGACGCGGAATATTTTGCCGTGCTTCATGGGGAGAAGACTACCATCATGTTTTACGGAATCGGCTGGAGCTGCTGGAGGCATTTATTAAGGGCTTAGTTCCTGATGCCAAATGTAAGTCAATGGTAGATACAGGGGAATTAGTGGATAGAGCCGTTGCTGAACGAGCGGGAATTGGCTGGAGCGGGAAGAATTGTTCCATCATTACTCCAGAATTTGGTTCTTTCGTGTATTTAGGTGAAATGATAACATCTATTCCTTTTGAGCCTGACCAGCCGATGGAGGATCGCTGCGGGACATGCAATAAATGTATCGAAGCTTGCCCTACTGGAGCTTTAGTGCAAGGGGGGCAGCTAAATGCACAAAAGTGCATAGCATTTCTCACACAGACAAAGGGATTTCTTCCAGAGGAATTCCGTGAGAAATTAGGGAATCGCCTATATGGCTGTGATTCTTGCCAAACGGCTTGTCCGGAAAACAAAGGGAAGAACTTCTATTTTCACGAGGAAATGGAGCCGGATCCTGAAATTGTCAAACCACTATTAAAACCGCTTCTTCAAATTAGTAATCGGGACTTTAAAGAAAGGTTTGGACCTTTATCTGGATCGTGGAGAGGAAAAAAGCCTATCCAGCGTAATGCTATTTTTGCATTAGCACATTTTAAAGACGAAACAGCTGTTGATGATCTCATTGAAGTCATGATTTCAGACTCACGGCCTGTTATCCGTGGAACTGCTGCTTGGGCGATAGGTAAAATTGGAGGAGAAACCGCTCGTCTTGCATTAGAAAAGGCTCAACAAAAGGAAAAAGACGAAGAAGTTTTAAGTGAGATCCATTTAGGCTTAAGCTTTTTTGAGTAAACGAGGTCGGCCAGATTGCCTGCCTCATTTTTTATGGGGAAAATCATCCATCTCCTTTCATATATATATTTATGAAAGGAGTGGTTGCCAGTGAGAGAGCAGCTTCAAGAGCTTTTACAAAAAAGGGTGCAGCAATGTGTTTCTCAAAAAAATAGGAGCTCAACTCATTTCTGCCCAAAAATAGAACTTAAGAAAGAGGGGCTTGCTAAGCGTTCAGGTGAAATTATTAAAGCAAAGTCTATTGGGAACATCATAACTGTTGATCATGGTCGTGAAGAAAAAGATTCCGTTCGATATAATGTCCATTTTAAGTATTTGGTGAAGCAGAAGGACATGTTCTTCTTAGAAGAGGAAATTGAGGAAAGAAAAGCTGAATTTTATAAAGGAATTTTAATCGAGGATCATGAAATTAATCGATATGCAGAAGTGAAACAGGAAAGGGAACAAGAGCTAGAAATAGAAGAAACTGAAGAGAGAATTGTTTACGAATATAACCGCTTAAGAGCTGTTCAATATGCCGAAAGATGGTGGAATAGCTATAATCCTTCCTATGAAACATTCGAGGTTGATTGCACGAATTATATATCGCAATGCTTGCATGCCGGTGGCGGCCCAATGAGAGGGTATCCTAATAGGGTGGCAGGCTGGTGGATGATGAATAAGAATTGGAGCTATAGCTGGTCTGTTGCAAACTCCATGAGGCTGCATTTGCCTCGTACTTCCATTGGACTTCGGGCCAAAGAGGTTTCTAGTCCTGAAGAATTAATGCTCGGTGATGTCATTTGCTACGATTTCCAAGGGGACGGACGATTTGATCATACGACAATTGTAACGGCAAAGGATGCAAATGGGATGCCTTTAGTCAATGCCCATACAACAAATAGCCGGATGAGATATTGGGCCTATGAGGATTCAACTGCCTACACACCGAATATTAAATATAAATTTTTTACAATAGTGGATGATCAATGATTGGAAATGAAACCTTTTTCCTGTAGAAGGAGTAAATCAGTGATATAATAATCGATATAGTTTATTTTTTGAGGTGACAAACGTGGCATTGCATGTAGTTTTATATCAACCAGAAATTCCGGCAAATACAGGAAATATCGCTCGTACTTGTGCTGCGACTGATACAACCTTGCATTTAATTCGTCCTCTCGGCTTTTCAACTGATGATAAAATGTTAAAACGAGCTGGATTGGACTATTGGCAATTCGTCAATATCATTTATTACGATTCACTCGATGACTTTTTTGAAAAGACGGCAGGCGGGGACTATTTTTTTCTAACAAAGTTTGGAACGAAGCCCCACTCTTCATTTAACTATAGTGATAAAGAAAAGGATTATTATTTTATTTTTGGAAAAGAAACAACAGGCCTGCCTAAGGACATTATCGCGAATAATAAGGAACGTGCTCTTCGAATTCCGATGAATGATAATGTTCGTTCCTTGAACTTATCCAACACTGCAGCCATCCTTATATATGAAGCACTACGCCAGCAAGATTATATACATTTACTGTAAGGAAAAGGACTAAATTAAGTAGTCCAATATGTGGAAATAACTTTATTAACTCTAATCAACAGACTTAACAAAGAATAACACTCAGGTACTGAGTGTTATTTTTTTTGTAACTTTTGTGAAGAAAATAATACGGACAGTCATTCCGTTATTTTCATTAAATGCATATATTTTAAAGGTTAAGCGGACACTGAGGACGTTAATTGCGAAAATACACAAAAAAATTACTGTTTTTTTCAAAATAAGGGAACGTATGTCCATAAACGTAGGGAATACCCCATTTTGCTTCAAATTACGGAACTGGTGTCCGCTAAGGTCTTTTCTTTTTGATAGATTAGTAAATTTTGGTTACAATGTAATTGAGGCATGGAAAGGATGGTTGTAAATGAATCAAACCATAGAACTTCTTTTAAATCATCGGTCTGTCAGGAAATTCGAGGACAAGCCATTAACAAGAGAACAGATTGAGACTATTGTGAGATGTGCACAATCTGCTTCAACATCAAGCTTTATTCAAGCTTATTCAATTATTGGCATAACAGATCAGGAGAAGAAAAATAAATTGGCTCAAATTGCCGGAGAACAAAATTATGTTGCCAATAACGGACATTTCTTTGTTTTTTGCGCGGATTTATCACGACATGAGCTAGTAGGAGAAATGGAAAACAAGGACGTTCATCCATCCATAGAAAGCACTGAAAAGTTTATGGTTGCGTTAATCGATACGGCATTAGCTGCCCAGAATGCAGTCATTGCTGCGGAATCTATGGGGCTTGGGATTTGCTATATTGGCGGTATCCGCAATAATCTCGAAGAAGTATGCAAGCTGCTAAAGACACCAAAACGGGTAGTTCCTTTATTCGGACTAGCAGTAGGGTACCCTGAACAAAATACAGATCTGAAACCAAGACTTCCACTGGAATCGGTTTATCATGAAAATGAATACCATCAAGATAAAGAAGAAATTCGTAACCAGCTGGAAATGTATAATCGTATCATATCCGAGTATTATATTGAAAGATCAAAAGGAAAAAGAAATGATACTTGGACAAGCCAAATGGCCAATATGCTGGAGAAGCAATCAAGAATGTATATGAAGGAATTTGTAGAAAAATTAGAACTAAACCTCAAATAAAAAAAGCTGCACTTGGCAGCTTTTTTATTTATTACCTGTTCCTGGCTTATCTTCGTAACCAGATGCGAAAATAGCAGCAAGGAAAGCAACCATAACACCGAGAATAATAACCGTACCCATATGTATGAAATCCTCCTTATTAACATTAGTAATTTCAATCAATATATATGCTTATTATAGCCCAATAAAATGAAAGTGTGAAATAAAATCTGTGGAAAATTTGTAACACTTGATCATTTGTGAAGTTTTCATGAAAAACTAATAGACGAATCGGAAACAAATGGGTATCAACGCATCCCATCTTATCATTCTTCTTTTTACTAAAATTATTTTAAAAAAGGACAACCGGATGTATTCCCTAAATTAGCATGTTCATTTACAGGCGCGCATAGAGTATATTAAACGTCTCTGAAATTGCGACAGGGGGAGGTCCTTATGGATATTCTAAAAAAAATTGAGATGTATCGACATGAAGAGGCAAAGCTTAAATGGGAAGGGACTTTTGGAGAGTATTTAGAAATTATTAAAGAGAAGCCATGGGTTGCCCAGTCGGCACATTCCCGGGTATATAATATGATTAAAGATTCGGTTATTGAGGACGTAAAGGGGCAGAAACGATATCGCTTTTTCAGCAACCAATTATTTGGGTTAGAGGAAGCACTCGAAAGACTTGTAGAAGAATATTTTCATCCGGCTGCCAAAAGGCTGGATGTTCGCAAAAGAATTCTCTTATTAATGGGGCCTGTTAGTGGAGGAAAATCCACATTAGTCACAATGCTCAAAAGAGGCTTAGAAGCTTATTCTCATCAGGATCGGGGGGCAGTCTATGCGATTAAAGGCTGTCCGATGCATGAAGATCCGTTACATCTTATCCCACACCATCTGAGACAGGATTTTCATGAGGAATACGGGATCAGAATTGAAGGAAATCTATCTCCACTGAACATGATGCGCTTGGAGCAGGAATATAACGGAAGAATTGAGGATGTGCTAGTCGAAAGAATTATTTTCTCAGAAGACCGAAGAGTTGGAATCGGAACATTCAGTCCATCCGATCCGAAATCTCAAGATATTGCCGATTTAACTGGAAGCATAGATTTCTCTACCATTGCTGAATACGGTTCTGAATCAGATCCGAGGGCATACCGGTTTGATGGGGAGCTGAATAAAGCAAACCGTGGAATGATGGAGTTCCAGGAGATGCTGAAATGTGACGAAAAGTTTCTATGGCATTTATTATCCTTAACACAGGAAGGAAATTTTAAAGCGGGAAGGTTTGCGCTTATTTCCGCTGATGAGTTAATTGTCGCACATACAAACGAGACAGAGTATCGTTCCTTCATTTCCAATAAGAAAAACGAAGCCCTTCACTCAAGGATTATTGTGATGCCGATTCCGTATAATTTAAAGGTTACAGAAGAAGAGAAAATTTATGATAAAATGATTCGCGAAAGCGATGTTTATGATGTTCATATTGCACCGCATACATTAAGAGTAGCTGCGATGTTTACGATTCTAACACGCTTGAAGGAACCAAAGAAGGGCGATATCGATTTAGTTAAGAAAATGCGTCTTTATGATGGTGAAAGTGTTGAAGGCTATAATCGGGCTGATGTGGAAGAACTGAAAAAGGAATACCAAGATGAAGGCATGAGCGGCATCGATCCGCGTTATGTGATTAATCGAATCTCTTCAACGATTATTCGTAAAGAGATCACCTCCATCAATGCACTGGATGTATTAAGATCTTTAAAAGAAGGACTGGATCAGCATCCATCGATTACACAAGAGCTTAGGGAGCGATATTTAAACTTCATTTCACTTGCCCGTAAGGAATATGATGAAATCGCGAAAAAGGAAGTACAGAAGGCATTTGTGTATTCATATGAAGAATCCGCGAAAACACTTATGGATAACTACCTAGATAATGTGGAGGCCTATTGCAATAAGTCAAAGCTTCGTGATCAATTGACAGGCGAGGAAATTAATCCGGACGAAAAGCTCATGCGTTCCATTGAGGAGCAAATTGGCATTTCGGAAAATGCAAAAAAAGCCTTCCGGGAAGAGATTCTTATTCGAATTTCCGCTTATGCCCGAAAAGGAAAGAGATTTGATTATAACTCTCATGACAGGCTCCGTGAAGCGATTCAAAAGAAATTATTTGCCGATTTAAAGGATGTTGTAAAAATTACAACCTCTTCAAAAACACCTGATGAACAGCAGCTTAAAAAGGTAAACGAAGTCGTAGCGCGATTAATCGATGAGCATGGCTACAATTCGACTTCTGCGAACGAACTGTTGAGGTATGTTGGCAGCCTCTTAAATAGGTAGAATGCAAAATCATGACTATAAAGTTTAGGAAAGAAAAGGACTGACAGCAAATCTGTCAGTCCTTTTTCTACCATTATTTGCTTAATTTCTCTTCAACCAATCGTGAATCTGGTAAATAAACGACTAAATTGCTGCAGGCAGGACAAATGGGTTTGTTATCAATATAGATCGTCCGATCAAACATGGAAAGCTCACCGCATCGGTCACAGCATAGGAATTCGCTCATTATGTCACCTCGATTTATTAATGGTTACTAAAGTTTATTTCTGGCTGAATCACTATATGTATTTATTTAGTATAAAAGAAAGCTAGTCCTTAAGAAAAGGGAATCCGCTCGATTATCGAAATTATTTGTAAATTATTTCGCGTTCTTGCATAGGATAAAGTAATAAACATTCTTAGCCTTAAGTTGTCCAAAGGAAGAAAAAAGGTTAAGAGCCTTTTGTCAATTGGATTTGTGAAATGTAAAATTGGTTAAATGAGCATTAACCAAGTTCCATTGTCTAGCTATACATTGTATTTAGCTTATATGAAGCCATTTTATAATAGCTAGGCGCAGTTCTGTTGACACTCTCGATATTGTATGTTGTTTAGTTAGAATTGTGCGCGAAAATTTAACTTCATTCAGCAAAAAGACTCCTACTAATAAATTGATTGTTGGATGCAAAATTGTATCTAATTTAGCGGGGGTCAAACGCCGGCTGATTGAAGTTAAGCCTCCGGCGGATGCCTCAGATTTTTTAGAGGAAATTATCGAGCAAGCTCGATAAAAATCTGGGCGCAATTTCGCCCAGGCGAAATTGATAAAAGGAGGGCTTAATGTGACCGAAATGAATAACCATCAGTTTGTGATTTCTCAAGAAGATTGGTCCCTCCATCGCAAAGGCCATGATGACCAGCAGCGCCATCAGGAAAAAGTTCAGGATGCCATCCGAAATAATTTACCTGATCTTATAACAGAAGAGAGTATAGTCATGTCGAATGGTCGGGAAGTAGTAAAAATCCCGATTCGTTCATTAGACGAATATAAAATTCGCTATAATTATGATAAGAACAAACATGTTGGCCAAGGAGATGGAGATAGCCGCATAGGTGATGTAGTGGCCCGTGATGGATCAAGTAATCAAAAAGGACCTGGGAAAGGGCAGGGAGCAGGCGATCAGCCTGGTGAAGATTATTTTGAAGCTGAAGTTTCGTTAATGGAAATTGAAGAGGCACTCTTTAAACAATTAGAGCTGCCCAATTTAAAAAGAAAAGAACAAGCAGAAATTCTTGTTGAAAACATTGAATTTAATGATATCCGAAAAACAGGCTTAATGGGGAATATTGATAAGAAACGAACGATGATGACAGCATTTAAACGAAATGCCATGACCGGAAAGCCTAGCTTCCATCCCATTTATAAAGAGGATTTAAAGTTCAAGACATGGAATGAAGTCACTAAGCCTGATTCCAAAGCAGTCGTATTAGCAATGATGGATACGAGCGGCTCAATGGGAATATGGGAAAAGTATATGGCTAGAAGCTTTTTCTTCTGGATGACAAGATTTTTGAGGACGAAATACGAAACCGTAGAAATTGAATTTATTGCACACCATACGGAGGCAAAGGTTGTATCAGAGGAAGATTTCTTTTCAAAAGGTGAAAGCGGCGGTACGATCTGTTCCTCAGCCTACCGTAAAGCATTAGAACTTATTGAGGCAAAATATAATCCCCGCAGATTTAATATTTATCCATTTCACTTTTCCGATGGTGACAACTTGACCTCCGACAATGCCCGCTGTGTAAAGCTAGTTGAAGAGCTAATGAAGGTTTCCAATATGTTTGGCTATGGCGAGGTAAACCAATACAACCGCCATTCGACCCTCATGTCCGCATATAAAAATATCAAACATGATGATTTCCGTTACTATATTTTAAAACAAAAAGTGGATGTATTTCACGCCATGAAGAGCTTTTTCAAGAAGGAAGAAGATAAAATGTACGTCTAATGGAGAGAGGGTGACCCCTTCTCTCTTATTCTATTAAAAAAGTACAACCCCATTTCAAAAATAGAAATGGGGTTGTACTTTTATGATATTATTTTAATTTAATATCTTTAAAGAATGGAGTTCCACTGAAGTTTACGAATAAACCAGATTCAACTCCGTTTGTAGCATGAACAAAGTCAGGATGATGCAGGTATACCATTGGTGCTTCTTCTACAAGAATTTCAGAAACTTCTTTGTATGCTTCGTTACGATCATCTTGATTTGTGCTTGTACGTCCTTTATCTAGTAACTCATCCACTTTAGCGTTTGTATAGAATGAACGGTTACCAACTGATCCATGATTAGCAGAATGGAATAATGCGTATAGGCCATAGTCAGCATCACCTGTTACTGTAGTCCAGCCTAGAACGAATAATTCATGCTCACCAGCAGCTGTTTTCTCAAGGAATGTTCCCCACTCAATAACTTGGATATCTACTTCGATATTAATTTCAGCTAATTGAGCTTGAACTAATTCCGCAATATCCGCACGCTCTTTACTTCCTTCGTTTACAAAGATCGTTGTTTTGAAACCATCTGCAAATCCAGCTTCTGCAAGCAATTCCTTCGCAGCTTCTACATCATATGGAAGTGGCTTTAAGTCTTGGTAGTTACCAACAACTGTAGGCGCTAATGGTCCAACAGCTGGAACTCCTTGACCATCTAGAATTCCGTTTACAACATCATCTTTGTTAATAGCCATTGCAATCGCTTGACGAACTTTAATATTGTCATATGGAGCTTTATTCAAGTTGAAACTTACGTAATCCATACGAGTACCGCGAACACGGTCGATCTCGATTCCATCCATTGCTTCTACACGAGTAACATCAGAAGCACCTACTAGCATAAGATGAGCTTCGCCTGTTTCAATCATTGCTACACGTGTAGCTTGTTCTGGTACAACTTTGATTGCAACAGTTTCAATGGAAGGCTTTTCTCCCCAATATTCATCGTTTTTAACAAATTTAATTTCGGCACCACGGTTCCAAGAATCGAATTTGAAAGGACCTGTACCAATTGGATTTTCGTCAACTTTCTTACCGCCATCTTTTTCTTCTTGAAGAGCAGAAGGAGCGATGATTGAACCAGCGTTATGTGCTAAGTGAGCTGGCAGCGGAGCAAAAGGCTTCTCTGTAATGATTTGAATTGTGTGATCGTCAATAACCTTAACTTCTGTAATCACGTTAAGAATAACCGCTTTTGGTGAAGCAAATTCTGGATCGATAATTCTCTCAAAACTCATTTTGACAGCTTCAGCATTGAAATCTGTTCCGTCATGGAATTTAACTCCTTCACGAAGTTTGAATTCCCAAGTTGTATCATCTACTGCTTTATATTCAGTAGCAAGTAATGGAACAACAGATCCATCTGGTGCGTAATCTGTCAAACGCTCATATAGTTGGGTTGTTGCAGTATTAGATGCAGTGTCATTCACTCCATGTGGATCTAAAGTTGGTGCATCTGATCCTGTAACATAGACGAAGTCTTTGCCACCAGCTGCTGGCTCTTCTGTCTTAGGCGTTTCGCCTTCCTTAGCAGGAGTTTCCTCAGTGGTAGTGTTGCTTTTTCCGCTACATGCTGACAGCACTAAAATAAATGCAAGCGCTAACATAAGCAGAAGATTGTTCTTCTTGATCAAAAAAATAACCCCCTTATTTAGTCGTACAATTTTTATAATAGTAGAACAATTGATAATATACAAGATTTATTTTGGTAATATTTAATTTATATGTTAATATTGTCATAAAAATGTAATCATATCTCTAAAATTCTACAATTTTCCACATAATAGGAGAAAGGGTGATAAGCTAGCATTTTGATTAAAGGATAATCATATTCTGCTAATTAAAAAGCATTGTCATATCATTAATATTTATATATTATATTCGTTGTGTGTTTTGAATTTTTTTAATCTTTAATCTACTAATGAAAGGATGAAAAATAGGATATGAATCAACAGCCACAGCTTCAATCAACTGCTCCGGCAATTCCTGTTAAACAGTACAATCCAAAGGCAGCCCGAGCTAAAGCCTTTTATAAGAAACTTGCGAAAAACAAGGCGGCCATGTGCGGTGCCTTTATTGTCCTTGCCATTGCTTTTATGGCTATTTTTGCACCCCTGCTTGCACCGTATGATCCTGCGGAAATGGCATTGAGCAAAAAATTGCAAGCGCCTTCATCTGAACATTGGCTAGGCACGGACGACAAGGGACGTGATATATTAAGCCGTATATTATTTGGGGCAAGAATTTCATTATCTATAGGAATTTTATCAACTGTCCTCGGTGCGTTTGCCGGAATTCTATTAGGAATTATAGCCGGATATTACGGCAAATGGGTCGATTCATTTATTATGAGAATATGCGATATTTTACTAGCTTTCCCTGGTATTTTGCTAGCGCTAGCCATCATAAGTGTGCTTGGCGCAAGTACAACGAATGTGATTATCGCAGTTGCATTTTTTGCGGTTCCAACATTTGCCCGGATTGTTCGCGGGTCTACTTTAAGTGTAAAAAAGCTAGAGTACATCGATGCTATAAGGGCTATGGGTTCGAGTGATTTTAGAATTATCTTTAAGCATATTCTTCCCAATATTCTTTCTCCAATCATTGTACAAGCTACACTTTATATTGCGTCAGCCATCATTACTGCTAGTTCACTGTCTTTCCTTGGAATGGGGACAAAGCCGCCAACTCCTGAGTGGGGTTTCATGCTTTCACAGGGCCGTTCTTATTTAGCACAGGCTCCGCACGTTACTTTAATTCCGGGATTAGCTATTTTGCTAGTTGTAGTAGGCTTTAACTTATTTGGTGACGGATTACGTGACGCACTTGATCCAAAATCCAAGAAATAATATGAGAGAAGGTGAACGAACATGTTTATATATATTCTTCGAAGAATAATCCAGACAATCCCTGTTATGATCGGGGTTACTCTAGCTGTATTTTTAATGATGCACTTAATTCCAGGGGATCCCGCTCAAATCATGGCTGGAGAGAACGCTAATCCGGAGCAGGTCGAACAGATGCGAGAGAATTTAGGTTTGAACGATCCTTTATATGAGCAATATTTCCGTTATGTTTCAAATGCTGTTCAAGGTGATCTAGGAACATCTATCCGGACGAATCGTGCTGTATCCAATGAAATATTCGATTCACGATTTTGGATTACTGTTCAACTTGCAGTACTTGGTACGATATTAGCTGTTTTAGGGGGGCTAATTGCAGGGATCATTTCCGCTACAAGGAAAGGCTCTTTTGCCGATATTTCTCTTATGCTTGTAGCACTTTTCGGCTTCTCAATGCCAAACTTCTTACTCGGTATTATGTTAATTTATTTCTTTTCCGTCAATCTTGGATTGCTGCCTGTTGTAGGGTGGGGTTCTATTGAACATATGATTTTGCCGGTTATTACGTTAGGAACTGTTGGTGCAGCCATTATTGCCCGAATGACCCGTTCAAGTATGCTTGAAGTTATTGATCAGGATTATATTCGCACAGCCTATGCAAAAGGGGTTAGCGATCGTCTAGTCATTTACAAGCATGCTCTGCGTAATGCTTTAGTTCCTGTTGTTACGGTGGTCGGCCTGCAATTTGGAGGTTTATTAGGGGGAGCAGTTGTAACAGAAACGGTTTTTGCCATTAATGGTTTAGGCCGCTTAATTATCGATTCTATTCGTGCACATGATTTCCCGATGGTACAAGGAACGATTCTTGTATGTGCTGTTCTCTTTGTAATTGTTAATACACTTGTGGATGTTACATACCGTTTCATTAACAAACGGATTGATTTGAACTAAGGCTGGTGAGACCAATGACTAAACAAAAAAGTGAAAAAATTCTTGATATAAGAAATCTCCGTACCTCTTTCTTTACAGATGAAGGAGAAGTAAAAGCGGTTGATGGTGTTGACTTCTCGATTGAAAAGGGCAAAACGCTAGGAATAGTTGGCGAATCTGGCTCAGGTAAAAGTATTACTTCCCTTTCGATTCTTCGCCTTCTGCAAGAGCCAATTGGGAAAATTGTCGGTGGGGAAGTTTATTTCAAAGGGGAAAACCTATTAGAAAAAACGAAAAAGCAGATGATGGATATTCGCGGAAATAATATCTCGATGATTTTCCAAGAACCAATGACTTCTTTGAACCCAACAATAACCTGCGGGGAACAGATTGCGGAATCCATTCGTATCCATCAGAAGCTTAACCGCAAGGATGCTTGGATTAAAGCAATTGATATGCTGAGTTTGGTAGGAATCCCATCACCAGAAAAACGTGCCAAGCAATATCCGTTTGAGCTTTCAGGGGGAATGCGCCAACGGGTTATGATTGCGATTGCATTAGCATGTAATCCAGAATTATTAATTGCTGATGAGCCGACAACTGCATTGGATGTTACGATTCAGGCACAAATTCTTGAATTGATAAAAAAGCTTCAGGATGAACTTGGAACATCACTCATGATTATTACTCATGATCTTGGTGTAGTAGCTGAAATGTGTGATAAGGTAGCGGTTATGTATTGTGGGAAAGTTGTAGAATATGCAGATGTAGAAACCATCTTTACTGACCCTAAGCATCCCTATACAATCGGTCTATTAAACTCAGTTCCTAAACATGATGAAGATGTTGAAGGAGATCTTTCTGTCATTCATGGTCAAGTCCCAAGTCCATTTAATTTGCCCCTTGGCTGCCGATTTGCTCCTCGATGTCCGCATGCAAGAGAAATTTGTCATTCCGAGCTGCCAGAGCTAAAGGATGCTCCTGATGGCGATAAGGTTCGCTGCTGGATGTATACAGATAAATGGGAAAAACAAGAGGGGGTTGCAGCTAGCCATGAGTAAGCAAGCATTATTAGAAGTGAAAGAGCTTAAGCAATATTTCCCAATTAAAGGCGGTATTCTAGGCAGAACTGTTAACCACGTTAAAGCAGTCGATGACATTAGCTTTAATATATATGAAGGGGAAACTGTCAGTATTGTAGGAGAGTCGGGCTGCGGCAAATCGACAACTGGCAGAGCGATCCTTAGATTGGATAATCCTTATTCTGGTGAAGTGTATTTCCAAGGCGAGAATTTGCTTGCATTAAGCAAATCACAAATGAGAAAAAAGCGAAAAGATTTGCAAATCATATTCCAGGATCCTTATGCTTCATTAAATCCACGTCAAACAGTAAGTCAGATTTTAGAAGAAGCACTGGAGATCCAAAATGTTGTGCCTCCAAGAGAAAGAAGACAAAAAATTACTGAGTTACTTGAAACAGTAGGAATTGGAGCACACCAGGTTGACCGCTATCCACATGAATTCAGTGGCGGACAGCGTCAGCGAATTGGCATAGCCCGTGCTCTTTCAGTTAATCCAAAGCTGATTATTTGTGATGAGGCTGTTTCAGCACTTGACGTGTCTATTCAAGCACAAGTGTTAAACCTGCTAAAGGAATTGCAAAGAGAGTTCAAATTAACCTATCTTTTTATTTCCCATGATCTTGGTGTAGTACGCCATATTTCTGATCGAATCATTGTCATGTACTTAGGCAAGATTGTGGAAATCGCTGATAAAAAATCCTTATTTAATAATCCGCAGCATCCTTATACAAAGGCATTATTATCTGCAATTCCAAGTACGAATGTATTAGAGAAGAAAGAACGGATCATACTCAAAGGGGATGTGCCATCACCGATAGATCCACCAGCCGGATGCCGTTTTCACACACGCTGCCCATATGCATTTGATCGATGTGCAACAGTGGAACCATCCCTGCATGCCATTCCTGGTGAGAATCATCAAGTGGCCTGCCATTTAGCAGAGGAAGGTTCTGTCGATTTCTCTGCATTAAAAGCAAACTATTAAACAATGCTTCGAAAGCCCTTCTCTTTGAGAGGGCTTTTTTTAGGGGGGAAAATCAGCGGAAAGAGGAATTTTGCCTCGTATCGAAGAATTCGTTATAAAATAGTAAATATACTTTCGAAAGGGGTTTGGCGAATGAGTGCAACAGATTTAGGGTATAATGTATCTCTTATCGATACATTCGATTTAGGAAAAGAAAGAAGGACAGGGTCCTATATTCTTCAAGCCGAGGAAGTAACGCTTATTGAAACGAGCGCGAGTCCATCTATTCCGTTTGTGCTGAAAGGGTTAGAGGAATTAGGCATAAAGTTAACAGAAGTAAAAAATATAATTGTCACACATATACATCTTGATCATGCTGGCGGTGTTGGTTTATTGCTTAATCATTGCCCGAATGCTAAAGTAATTGTTCATCCTCGGGGCAAACGTCATCTTGCTGATCCCTCTAGACTGATTCAAGGGGCAAAGGCCGTTTATGGAGATAAATTTAATGAGCTCTTTGATCCCATTTTGCCAGTGCCAGAGGATCGTTTGGTAATCAAAGAGGATGGGGAAACGATAAAAATTGGAAAAGAACGTATTCTGAAATTTATGGATACACCAGGTCATGCCAACCATCATTTTTCTATACATGATTCATTAAGTAATGGGATATTTACTGGCGATACGATCGGGGTTTATTATCCTCAAGTTTTCGATCAGGGGGTTGAGCTATTTCTCCCATCTACCTCACCGAATCAATTTGATCCTGAGACGATGCTTCAATCAATGAAAAGAATTTCGTCCCTTCGTGTCGATAGGATTTACTTTGGCCATTATGGAATGTCAGCTAATCCTGATCAGGTTTTTAAGCAAATGGAGTATTGGCTTCCCTTATTTATGGCTGCTGGGGAAAAGGTATGGGCAGAAAACCAAACTGCTTCATTTGATACGAAGCAGAAAGCCCTTTTCCAACTCCTTTTGAATGAGGTCAATCAATTTTTATCCGAAAAACAAATAGTTTTAGACGTAGATTTATCGGAAATTATTCAGCTTGATTTGACTGTCGGATCAATGGGAATTATAGATTATTTAGCAAAACGAGAAAAATAAGTTGTTAAACAAAGTATGGAGGTGTAGGAAATGGATCTTCAGAAAATAATAAATAAGCTTAAAAGCCGTACACCTTCCATTCTAGGAAGTGAGAAATTCTCTAAATATGCCATCCTCATTCCCCTTATCCAAATGGAAGATGATATTCACCTTTTATTTGAGGTTCGTTCTCTACAATTAAGAAGACAGCCAGGTGAAGTCTGCTTTCCAGGAGGAAGGGTCGATAGGACGGATCGTGATGAAAAGCATACGGCAATAAGGGAGACTTCAGAAGAGTTAGGGATAAAAGAGGATCATATTCATCATGTTTTTCCGTTAGACTATATGATTTCTCCGTTTGGAACTATTATCTATCCTTACGTTGGCCACATAAGAAATCCGGAAATGATCAATGTTAACCGAAGTGAAGTGGAGAAGACTTTCACTGTGCCGCTATCATACTTAAAAAAAACTGAGCCCGAGACCTTTCAAATCCGCTTTCGCGTTGAGCCTGAAAAAGACTTTCCATTTAACCAAATTATCGGTGGAGAAAATTATGATTGGCAAATTAGAAAAATGGAAGAGTGTTTTTATTATTATGAAGATAAGGTGATATGGGGTTTAACAGCTAGAATTCTTAAGCATTTTATTGAAATCCTTAACTCAGATGGGCTAGGCCTTAATGATCAAGGGTCGTCACTATAATCATGTAAAAAGTCAGGATGTGTTAATTTGAATAGAAAGATTGGTTTCATAGGTTCGGGAAAAATGGCGCAGGCGATTATAGGGGGAATCCTCCAAGCGGATAAAGTTCCAGCTGCGAATATAATGGCAAGTGCGGCTTCAAAGGAGACAGTTAGGAACGTGATGGAAAGGTTCTCTATCCGGGTAACAACGGATAATAAAGCAGTTGCGGAGCATGCTGATATACTCTTCCTTGCGATAAAGCCAAATCTCCACCAATCTATTATTGAGGAAATTAAAGATATCATTAAGCCTCATTCGCTCATTATCACAATTGCTGCAGGAATTAGCCTGCAATTCCTTGAGGAATCATTTCCACGGAAGGTAAAAGCGATTCGGTCTATGCCCAATACACCTTCATTAATTGGAGAGGGGATGAGCGTACTTTGTGCAAACCAATTTGTGACAAAAGAGGAACTGGATGAAGTTCTTAGTATTTTTTCATGCTTTGGACAGGCTGAAGTCGTTCATGAGAGCTTAATGGATTCAATTCCAGCTATTAGTGCCTCATCACCTGCCTATGTGTATATGTTTATCGAGGCATTAGCAGATGGGGGAGTCAAAAACGGATTAACTAGAGAGCAGTCCTATAAATTAGCAGCCCAAGCAGTTTTAGGGGCTGCGAAAATGGTTCTCGAAACGGGAAAACATCCGGGTGAGCTTAAAGATGAGGTTTGTACTCCTGGAGGAGCAACGATCGAGGCGGTAGCTGAGCTTGAGAGAAAGGGATTGCGTACTGCTGTCCTGTCGGCAATGGAGAAATGCACAGAGAAAACAAAAGCACTCTCTAATCAGTAATTTTTCAAAATAAACGGAGGAGCAGCATAAATTTGCTGCTCTTCCTGTTTATTGAAAAACACAATGTTAATTTTTCAGCAAAGTTTGATTAAGACCTGAGTACAAGTCTTTCATTTGGACAGTAACAATTTTAGCACCGATTTGAACATGTACCATGTTGTCAAAAACAGCAGTAACAAGACCGTTGAGGGATACTTTCGAGCCAATGTTTACATCTTTTTTTTCGTTTTTATCCTTTTTGCTATCTGCCATCATTACACATCCCATTCAATAAAAAATTTTTAATATTATAAAAAGAATATATCCTTTTAATTGTAAAATAAACCTCCAAATAAAAAAAGTATTATGCATTTAAAAAATAGTGAAGGGTAAATTAATAAAAATAAATAAGGTTCTTTAATTCCTACTTGACTCATAGGATTACATGAGATATAGTTTTATCATTATTGAAGATTATTATTTTAGGAGGAAATAAAATGACAACAGGGCTTGTTATCATAAATATTGCTATTATGTTATTAATTATTATTGGCCTGTTCTATATGCAGAAAAAACATATATCATTTTCTAAACGTGTTTTTACCGCATTAGGATTAGGGATTGTGTTTGGTTTTGCTTTACAGTTTATTTATGGACCGACTTCAGAGGTTGTTGCTGAATCATCAGCGTGGATCAATATTGTTGGCGGAGGCTATGTAAAGTTTCTGCAAATGATTGTTATGCCACTTGTATTCATTTCGATATTAACTGCTTTTACGAAGCTGAAATTGAGCAATAATATAGGAAAGATTAGTACTCTTATTATTGGCTTGCTAGTTGCAACAACAGCTGTAGCAGCCGCTGTAGGTATTGCTACAACTCTAGGGTTTAATTTGGAGTCTGTTCAGATTACTCAAGGCGATGCTGAAATAGCCCGCGGTGAAGTGATGGAGCAAAGAAATCTTGAATTAGAAGGAAAAAATCTCCCTCAACAAATTTTGGAATTACTTCCAGCTAATCCATTCTTGGATTTAACTGGTGCACGTCCAACTTCAACGATTTCAGTTGTTATCTTTGCAGCATTTCTTGGGTTTGCCTATTTAGGTGTTAGAAGAAAGGCACCTGAACAAGCTGAATTATTCTCGAAAATTGTAGATGCATTTTACGCAGTAATCATGCGTGTTGTGACGATTATTTTACGCTTAACTCCATATGGTGTCCTTGCTATTATGACAAAGACGGTAGCCTTGAGTGATTTTGATGCCATACTAAAGCTCGGTAAGTTTGTGCTCGCGTCCTACGTCGCATTGCTCGTTATGTTCCTAATTCATTTATTATTGCTGACATTTGCTGGACTTAATCCGGTAACGTATGTGAAAAAGGCATTTCCTGTACTAACCTTTGCCTTTACATCACGTTCAAGTGCTGGTGCCCTTCCATTAAATATAAAAACACAAAAGTCTCTTGGAGTCCCTGATGGAATTGCCAACTTCTCTGGATCGTTTGGTCTTTCGATTGGGCAAAATGGATGTGCTGGTATCTATCCAGCTATGCTTGCAATTATGATTGCGCCAACAGTTGGAATTAATCCATTATCACCATCATTCATCGCAACGGTTATTGCCGTAGTAGCGATTAGCTCCTTCGGTGTTGCTGGAGTTGGCGGCGGTGCAACCTTTGCAGCTATCTTAGTTTTATCTGCACTAAACCTGCCAGTTGCTTTAGCGGGTCTCTTAATCTCAGTTGAGCCGCTAATCGATATGGGGCGTACTGCTCTTAATGTAAGTGGTTCTATGACATCAGGACTTCTAACGAGCCGAATGACTGGTGAAATTGATTCAACTATTTATAATAATATGGAAGAGAAAATTGAAGCAGAAGCATAAAAAAATCGGCAGGTGCCTACGAAGGCATTTGCCGATTTTTTTCATTTTGCAGATTTTCACTATCAAATAAAAACCCTTTTGATAAAATAAGCCCAGCAATATAAAGAAGTAAGGCAAAGTATG
Organism: Bacillus sp. JJ1532; assembly: GCF_036965085.1. Classification (NCBI taxonomy): domain Bacteria; kingdom Bacillati; phylum Bacillota; class Bacilli; order Caryophanales; family Bacillaceae; genus Bacillus; species Bacillus sp. JJ1532. The sequence continues at coordinate 109,962 of NZ_JBALOW010000008.1, read as the reverse complement.
CTGGAAGAAGGTGAATAAAGGTTGTATAACTGATAAAAAAATGAGTTAAGATACCGGCTGAAAAGGCTGGCAGGCCCCCAAATAGAAAGGAGTACCATACCCATTTAGCCCCTTCATGAAAGCTCCAAAGCGCCATCATGAGTACAAGCAGCCCGACACTAAATAAGGCACTCCCAAACCCGGCCCGATCATGGGCAATGACTGGAATTAGCCGGTTATTAATTTCATTAAGAATCTCAGGCGGGATACAAATAAACCCAGTATCTGTCGGTACAAAAATACTTGTAGTCCCGATAGTCGAGATGACGACTCCGCCAATGACAAATGAAAATCCCAAAATGACGAAGCAAAGCTGGCCCCATAGTGATTTTTTCCAATTCGAGGTATTTCTGCGGTTTTTTGAAACTGGAGAATGAATGGCTCCTTTTGTTTGACGAACACCCCATATGAAAAATGGAAGCAGGATAAGCCAAAATAAACCATGCAGCCAATCAAAGTATCCATACCCGATAAATAGAAGTATTCCTAAAAACCCTGAAATGGCAGCGATATTAATGGCTTTCCTTGCCCAATGCAACCCAAATTGCACTCCGTTTTTTGCTAGCTGCATATAAAGAATCGACCCAGAAATCATCGTTCCAGCAAGGGTCATCCTATCATGAGCCATAAATTTAAGGATGTTCGGATTTAAGGAAATTAATTCCTCTCTTGTCATTTGGATAAATGCTTCATCATACGGAAGAATGACACGTGTCATACTAAAAATAAGTGCAAGAAGTCCTCCGCAGAAAATAATAAACCCAAACAGCCAATACCATTTCCAGCCTTGTATAACATCCATTCCGTCATCTATTCCTTTAGAATCAGCAAGAGCTTCATTAATTCTTTTTGGAAGACCAGGGCCAGAAGAGACATAGCCCTCTGTCAGCATGATAAGGTCTGCTCCTAAATCATGAAGCAGAACGGCGTCTTCAGGCTCATATATCCCTCCTGAAATAATAATAGGAATCCCCGCCATTTGCTTACCTTGAAGAAGCTTTAAGGCACCGGCTATCTCCATAGTTTGCCTGCCCGAAGGCTGATCTTCATTCGCTTCCTCAATTAATAATCCATTTATGAAATTTGAGCTGATTAGTGATTGAATGTGAGGCAGGAACCTACCTATTTTATTGTGAGCAATGGCCAGAATAATTGGTTTCTTGCTTTCTTTTGCAAGAAGTCCTAAATGCTGACTGGCGTTTAGTAATGAAAGAAAGTCAATCACAAATGCATCTGCAAATGGTGTCAACGGCTTTGAAAGCTTTATTAATTCATCCATACTTTCACTGGAGCATAAATTTAATCGAATAAATAGTGGGATAGTAGCCTTCTGTTTCTTTAACCTTTGCACGGTTTGATCGATCCCTATTGATTCGAGGGGCTTTGGATAAAGAATGGTCCCTGTTTGATTATCAAATCTTACTGTCTCTTTGGAGTCATTAGGATCCAAACTGACAGGACCTACTTCAATGAAACCGAAGCCGAGATAAGAAAATGCCTTTGTTCCGGACAATAGCGGGTCAATTTTCCCGCTTAAGCCGAGTGGGCTTGAAAATGTGCAATTAAATAACCTTTTGCCTATTGTGGGAGAAGGTTTCATATGGCCTAGAAATTCAATTCCTTGTTTTCCGCCTGGTACACTCGCAATCATACACATTCCCCGGTGAATGAATTCTCTTCCAGCCGAACCGGATAGCCGGGAAAGCCATGGCTTAAACAAAGGGTGATAGGACCAATCAGGCATAAAGCTGTCCCCCCTATATAAGAACTATATCTCTATTCTACAGGAAGAATTTTCAAATAAAAGAGGAAATGGAAAGGTTTTTAGGGAATTTTTATAAGAAGGAAAATATAATGGTAAGATGTGACAGTTCGCTAATTCTAACGTCTAATTTAGATGGGAAAATGAAAATTATTCATATAGGGTGAAAAAAAGATGACGACAAATGGAAAAATATTAATTATTGAAGATGAGCAGTCTATACGTAAATTAATCGCATTTAATTTACAAAGATCTAATTTTGAAGTAATGGAAGCTGGTGAAGGGAAGCTTGCATTAAAGCTAGTCGAAGAGTATAACCCATCTTTAGTTATTCTTGATCTCATGCTTCCTGACATGGATGGCTTTGAGATTTGCACTACGATAAGGGAAAAGAATCCTCAGCTGCCAATCATTATCCTTTCGGCACGAGGGCAGGATATGGATAAAATAATGGGTCTTGAGCTTGGGGCAGATGATTATATTGTGAAGCCTTTTAATCCGCTGGAGCTTGTAGCTAGAATTAGGACTGTATTAAGAAGAACAGAAATCATACAACAGCCGGCAAAAACTTCAAAATTAGAGGCAGGACCATACGTAATTGATATTAAAACACAAAGGGTCTATAAATCAGGACAGCTTTTAAAGTTAACTCCCCGTGAATTTCAACTAATGAAATATTTCTTTGAAAAGTTGAATGAAACCATTTCAAGAGATGAATTCCTTGATGAGATATGGGGATTAAATTATTTTGGAGACCCCAAAACAGTTGATGTGCATATTAGAAGATTAAGAGAAAAAATTGAAGATGACCCTTCAAATCCATTATATTTAAAAACGATCTGGGGATTTGGGTATTGCTTTGAGGAAGGCGAAAAGCTGGGATGAAGAAAGGGATTAAGAAGCGTCTAGTATGGAGTTATCTTTTATTAATCATCTTTACAGTAGTTCTATATGAGACTATTATTCTATCTGCCCTTTACACTTATTACATGGGGGGAGTCAAACAGGCTCTTAGAGATCAGGGATCCATGTTTTCAACTTTTTATGAGCCATACATTGAGTCCGGAAAATTATCCCATCAAGCGGAACAGCTTCTTAGTCAATATCATTTTAACATCGGTGCACAGGTGCAAATTATTGATTCTGATGGGACTGTGCTTGCCAATACTCATGATCAGGGGAAATTAAATCTTGCGGCTCTTGAGGATGTTAAATCTGCTTTAAATGGTACTACAGGCTATTGGATGGGTGATAACGGTGATGAAAAACTGTTAGCAGTAACACAGCCAATTTTAGTGGGAAATGAGCCAATTGGAGCGGTCAGGTTTATTTCATCTATAGACAACCTATATTCTGTTTTTATTCAAAATTCAGTAATGTTAGCTGGAATCGGAATCATTGTTATTTTGCTTGTAGCATGTATTAGCTATTTCCTGGCAGTCTCCATTACAAAACCAATAAGCACCATTACATTGGCGGCAGAGCAAATGGCTGCTGGTTTTTTTGCGACAAGAATACCGAAGAAAAAAGATGATGAAATCGGCAAGCTGGCTGACACATTAAACTTTATGGCTAGAGAGGTTGAAAAGCATGAAAAGCTGAAGAATGAATTTATTGCATCTGTTTCACATGAATTAAGAACGCCGTTAACCTCTGTAAAAGGATGGGCAGTTACTTTACATTCGTTGTCTGATGATCCGATGTTTAAAGAAGGGCTGGAAATCATTTCAAATGAAAGTGACCGGTTAAATTTGATGCTAGGGGATTTGCTTGATTTATCGAGTTTATCAACTGGCAAAGTAGAATATCTTTTTGCTAGTGCCGATTTATCAAAATTAATAAGGGAAGTGGCTGGACAGCTGCATCCGCGTGCAGAGAGGCAGATGGTAAATTTAAAGGTATTAACAATGCCTGAAGGCTTAATGGTTAAACTTGATCGAAACCGGATGAAGCAAGTATTGATTAACATCTTGGATAATGCTCTTAAATTTACACCCCAAAATGGCAGCATTACCATTCATATTGAACGGAAAGAAGGAATGACAATCATTGAAATAGCTGACACAGGAAAAGGAATACCACCTGATGACCTGCCTGCCATAACGAAGAAATTTTATAAAGGCAAATTTCGTGGGTCTGGTACAGGACTGGGACTTGCTATTTGCCACGAAATTATTCATGCCCATGGAGGAAGTCTTGAGATTAATAGTGAGGTCGGTAAAGGAACAACCGCCATCATATCCTTCCCTAATGTCGATTAGCGATCTAATCTTCTTAATGTATATGCAATGATTAGTTAACCTATTTGAAACGAATTCCATTACTTATTGTAGTATTCTTTTTGTAGGGAGGAAATATAGGGGGAAATTATGAGGAAATATTACTTGCGGTTTTGTGCTTTGCTTTTAGCCAGTACATTTTTTCTTGGGGGATGCAACTTCCTTCCAGAGCCAGTGACATTAATACAAGCACCTCAATACACGGAGGCGGCTAGTGAAATAGAAAAAACACTGTTATTAAAATCTAAAGAATTCTTACCTGCCGGAACAATGTTTACAACGGCTGGTCAGCCAGTAGGCAATGAATCTACTATACAAGCGGATTTAGATGGAGACGGAGATAATGAGGTCGTTTTTCTTTACCAGTCCATTGGAAAACAAGAACAATCAGGGGCATTAATATTACGGAAAGAAAAAGGTGAATGGATAAAGGAAACGGAGGTTAAAGGGACTGGGTATGAAGTCAGCTGGGCTAGCAGTGCAGACATTACAGGTGACGGAAGACCAGAACTATTATTAGGCTGGAAAATAGGTGTATCGGCCGGGAATATCCTGGACATTTTCACATGGGAACCGGGCCAACAAGGTGGATTAGTAAAATTAGCACAGTTAAACTACCACGAAATGGAAGTTCTGATTCCAGAGGATAAAAAGGACTCACAGGCAAGATTAGCTATTTGGAATAGAGAAATGGCCGATGTGTATAGAACAGATCTTGTTAAGTGGAATAACAATTCATTTCAATCTGACTTAAGCTTCTATCCTGCCTATTTCGTAAAGGTAGCTGATTACTATGATTCAAGGGCTATGAATGTCCCTAAAGCTCCTTATTATTGGTATTATCTTGCGGACGCAAGGTTAAAAGAAGGGCACCCTGAGCTTGCGTTTCAAGCAATTGAAAAGGGAATGAATTTGAAAATGACTTTTCCTTCAAGAGATGAATTTGAAAATCTGAAAATGGAGATAGAAGAAAAGCTAGCACACCGAAACAGTGATACGGTTCCCTTTTATTTACGGGAGGCAGATATCACGATGAATATCCCGAAAGCTTTGGCTTCAAATCTTTTCATAAAAGGTAAAGAAGGAAATAATAGTGAATATATGATTAATGTAAATAAAGTCCTAGACAATGGGCAAACGGAAATATTATTTACCGTGGAAGCCCATCAAAAAGATTGGATTAGCAGTTTGGAGAACTATGGTTTATCTCCGCTCTTTGAAACAAAAACTCTTACGTATGGCGTTCGAAAGAATAAAGAATTTCTTCATGATCCGGAGGTAGGTCAAATAATTAGCAGTATTAGACCGGGGGCGGACTACAAGAAACTAAAAAGTCAGGAAGAACAAATGTTGCTGGAAATGGTTCAAACGGCAGTAAAGAATTACTGGTATGTGACAAGCGGAGGAAAAATGGAAGAGGGTCTGATTGAAAGCTTTCTATTGAATGAGATGGATTACCGTTATATGGGGAGTGACCTTGATACAAAGGAGAAAATGAACGAATATTTATTAAGCACATACTCGGTGGAAGCTATTCATCAATATATGGAAAGAGCAGGCATAGTCCTGCATAATGGAAAGCTTGCTCAGCCAAATGCAGACGGAGGTTCACGTGCAGATTACGAAAGAGCAACCATTTTTCTCACAAAGGATGCAGGCTCTGAAAAAGAATACAATCTAAAAGTTCCGCTCGGTGATAGTTTAGTTACTGAAACTGTTCATATCGTTTTTCGCCAAACCGATAAGGGCTGGAGAATCGATTCCATCCCCGGCAGCTTTTAAAATGTGGCAGGCTATTATAGCCTGCTAATTTTTTGAAAAGTGAATGGTTTTAAGAAGATAGGAAGTTAGTCTATCCTCTTAAAACCAGCAAAAATCGAAATACCATCTTTCATTCCATTAAAAGATAGCATTTAAAAGAAGGTAAACAAGACCTGCGATCGTTGCAGAAATGGGTAATGTGATAACCCAGGTGATAAGCATTCTTTGTGCTGTTCCCCATTTAACCCCTTTTAGGCGGTGAGCAGAACCGACTCCTAAAATAGAAGACGAGATAACATGTGTTGTACTGACTGGCAAATGAATAAACGTAGCCCCGAAAATAATCATGGCACCTGTTATATCGGCTGCTACGCCATTCACAGGACGTATTTTCATGATTTTCCCGCCGACTGTTTTAATAATCTTCCAGCCGCCGACAGATGTTCCAAGTCCCATTGCAAGCGCACAGGAGAACTGAACCCAGAATGGAATATCTGTAGTTGTCACATAATTATTAGCTATAAGTGCCATTGTAATAATTCCCATCGCTTTTTGTGCATCATTCGTCCCGTGTGTATAGGATTGTAATGCAGCAGTAAAAATTTGAAACAAGCGAAAATTTCGATTGGTCTTTGTTAAATTGTTATTTCTAAATACGACTTTAAAAATGCTGTAAACAATAAATCCGACTACAAACGCGATAATTGGCGAGAAAATAAGCGCCTGTAAAATTTTTAGAAAACCTTGGTAATTAAGAGCAGCAAACCCTGAAGCAGCAATGGCCGCACCGGCAATAGAGCCAATTAGCGCATGTGAGGAGCTGCTTGGAATGCCATAATACCATGTTAATAAATTCCAGAAAATCCCTGCAATCAGTGCAGCCAGAATAACTAATGATCCATTTTGCAATGTAAACGGGTCAACGATATCCTTTGTAATTGTTTTGGCAACACCTGTAAAAGTCATCGCTCCAACAAAGTTCATTACTGATGCTAAAATGATCGCATGCCTCGGTTTAAGGGCTTTCGTTGACACAGATGTAGCAATTGCGTTAGCAGTATCATGAAAACCGTTTATGAAGTCAAAAGCTAAGGCTCCGATGACAATTAAGATTGTTAAAATAAATAATCCATCCATTTGTTACGGCTCCTTATGCATTTTTCATGATGATGGTTTCAAGTGTGTTAGCAACCGCTTGGCAGCTATCGGCTATATCTTCCATATTTTCGTATATCTCTTTGTACTGAATGATTCTGATTGGATCCTTCTCTACGGAGAAAAGATGTTTGATCGACTGGCGAAGAACGCCATCGCATTTTGATTCATGATCTTTAATTATGATTAGATGTTCTCTAATTTGCAGTAATTTTTTTGTTGAAAGAAGTTCTATTGATTTTTCAATTTCAAAAGCAGAGTTTTTAATTGCATCTACGAACTTAAGCATGTAATCATCAGCCTGAGTGATGGAGTACATTTCGAATAGGGCTGCACAATGTTCAATTCCATCGATTACATCATCCAAACTCATTGCAAGGTGCAGGATATCTTCACGCTCAATTGGCGTAATAAAGGCATTATTTAATTCCCTGATCACTTCATGAACATACGTATCCCCTTTTGACTCATAATCCTTCATCGTTTCTGAAAAAACTTTCAAATCACTTACATTGTTCAGTTTATAGTCTGCGAAGTAAATTGCACCCTCTTTTACGTTCAATGCAATATTGCTTAACAACGTATTGAATTTGTCCTTCTTTTTGAAAACCATGTTTATAACCCCCATAGAAAAAATTTCATCCAAACGAAAACAATTTTATACGAAAATGAGTGAATTAGATAGTTTTAAGTCGAAAAAAGTTGATAAATTCTTTTGATAGAAAAAAAATTCAATATTTCTTATAGGTTCCTTAGTATGTGAAATTTCGGTTACATTATCATCATTTTACAAAAAGCAAAAGTTTTGGACAAATGCTGAGCGGGTAATTTGTTATTAATATCCCGGCATATGCCGTTTATATAGGTTGAGCGATTGCCTTAGAGCAATCGCTTTTGGTTTTTTAGTAAAAAAAAGTGTAATTGTGATGATTTCTGGGTAACTTACATATAAGCTTTTCAAGCTTGTACCAATTTTTTCGTTCACTTATAAAAAGTGGAAATTAGTTTTTTGAATGAAAGAAAAAAAACGGAGAAAAACTATAATCAAAACAGCAAGGAGTGATATTATGTTTAGCTTTTTATGGGCATTAATTATAGGAGGAATTATTGGGTGGGTTGCTGGAATGATTGCCGGCAAAGATATTCCAGGCGGTGTTTTTGGTAATATAATTGCAGGATTTGTAGGAGCATGGTTAGGGTCTGCAATCTTTGGTGATTGGGGTCCAGATATCGCTGGCTTCCCGATTATTCCAGCCTTAATCGGTTCAGTGCTGCTCGTATTCCTTCTAAGCCTTATTATGCGAGCCTTTAGAAGAACGACTGACTAATAAAATTGAGGAAGTAATTAGGCGCTGAAACAAGACAAAGAAAAGTAGAAGGGTCGTCTCAAATGCCAAATAATTGGCATAAGAGGCGGCCCTTTTCATTTAGGTAAGGTCACTGGGCAAAACTTGCAGCAGCTCTGCCGGCATGACTGATTTGTTGTTCTCTTCCTCAGGTAAAGGAGCATTGCAGCTGATTTTTTCCATCGTAAAGGGGTGAGGAAATTCGAGTTTAGCAGCATGTAATGCTTGTCGGTCAAAGATGGGCTTCCCACCGTATAAAACGTCACCAGCTAAAGGATGACCAATATAGCTTAAATGTACACGGATTTGATGTGTACGTCCAGTTTCCAGCTGACATTTAATAAGTGACAGGTTTTGTTTCGGATACGTTTTAATTAACTCAAAATGTGTAATTGCCTGTTGTCCGCTTGAGGATACACGCCTTCTTGTTGCATGGTGGCGATCACGTCCAATGGGCTCCCTAATGATTCCTTTTTTAGTCTTTAACAAGCCATGAACGAGGGCAACATACGTGCGTTTTATGATCCTTTCTTCCAGCATCCTATCCAGAATGCTTCCGACAAGAGGATGTTTGGCAAAGAGCACGGCTCCAGTCGTATCGCGGTCCAGCCTGTGAACATGCTTCACTTTCCGATATTCCCCTTGGGATTGTAAGTGATAGGCAACTGCATTAGAAAGTGTATTTGTCTGTCCATCCTCGTTAGGGTGAGTATCCATATAGGCTGGCTTATTAAGAACAAGTATATGATCATCCTCATAAAGGATTTTCACATCTTTATAAAAAGGAGTCACGCCAAAATCCTCATCAACAAAAATTCGTAATTGCAATTTATCCATATATTTTAATGGAGAATTCCAGTTAACCCATTCACCGTTAACCTTTACCTGGTTTTCCATACGCATAAAATGAATTTGTTTTTTCGGTGCTCTCCAAATATTTCTTAGAATATAATCTATAGTAAATCCGTCCCAATCACGGGGCAAAGTTAATTCATACCATTCTCCAAATCTTATGGCTTTAATCATAGACTTCTCCTTTATATATGCAAAAATGGAAACACTTTGGATTTAATTACCACCCTAAAAAACTTAATGAATATGCTATTCTAATGATATATATTACGAACAGGTTACAATGTTTAAAAGGTGGTCATTTATGTGAAAGTTGTATATGCTTCAACTCATGTACAAGAGCTGAAAATTAAGGAACTTATACAAACTCTATATTCAAATGTTTTTCCTCTTTATTTTCCTGATGAAGAAATAAAGGAATTTGAGCGCATGCAAGTATTACATACGACAACAAGACATTCCGAATACTTTGGAACATTAAAAGAAGCATATCAGGTTATAGCGAGTATGCAAACCATTATATCCATACTAGAACTTCCACAATTAGATGAGAAATATGAGGGCTTATTTGTAAAAAATGTATACACACTACAGGAGTTTGGTTTAACCTTCCCATTTTCCTTCAGCCAATTTTGCAGCAGCAAAATGATAAAGGATGATGTACTTAGTATTTATACAAAAGCTGCAAATGAAATATTAATATAACATGAAAACGCCTGCAATGTGAAAATTGCAGGCGTTTTTTTCGTAGGTTTATTACAAACTATTTTCATTAAACCATTGTTTAAACACATCTTCGTCTTGGTATCCTGTTATCCGATTAACTTCTTTTCCATCTTTATATTGGACGATGGTAGGTGTCTGCGTAATCAGATATTTATCCCAGCCATTTTCAAATTCGAGCAAATTATATTGTACAAGATCTAATTTCATATCCTTTGCTAAAGGAGCAACAACCGGTGTGGTTCTTTGACAATGGGAACATGTTGGGCTAAAAAAGTACACAGTCACATCTTCTTTATTATCAAGTTTCTTTTCTAATTCCTCAGGAAGGATTATATTTTGATAATTAGGGTCATCAAGCTGAGATATTGTTTCAGGATGAAGTTTATTCTTTTCATATGGATTATCACCGGAAACCTTCTCTTCATTTTGCATTTTTGTTAAAAAACCGACAGCTACAAAAAGAACAATGATGACTGCAAGAAATATAACAATTTTTTTCATCTTATTTTACCTCTTTCGTTTTTTTCCATAAAAGATAACTGCATATAAAAATAATGATAAAAGCAGTCAAAGCTAGAAATGGAATTGTAATAAATCCAAGCCAATTAATATATTGGCCAGTACAAGGGACTCTCCCGCATGAAGCGGCATGCTCAGCAAGAAAGGACACTTTTTGTATGGAATAATGATATAGTGAAATACAAGCACCAATACCAGACAGGACCATGGAATAAATGCTGATTCGATAATCCTTTCGAATAACCGCCATTCCTAATATAATAACAAATGGATACATAACTATTCTTTGGTACCAGCACAGTGTACAAGGCTCATATTGACGAATCTCTGAAAAATATAGGCTTCCGAACATCGCAATAACGGAGGCTGCCCAGGAAATAAACAGTAACGATTCACGATTATCTTTCGTTTTATTCATAGTGTACTCCTCATTAATTGATCATACTTTAGAAAAAGTATAGTGCTTCTCAGCATTCGTTGTAAATTACTATTAAGAGAATATCACGGTTTGTTTTGTGTTTCGTCATAATTTTGTCATCAATAAAGTTTGTCCATTGTTTTATCTTAAAGAAAACGGAAAAAATATTCAAATATGTTGGCTGATTTATATGGTTATGTCAAAAAAACAAGAAAAATTTTAAAAGGGAAAAAGGTCTTTTTATCGAAGTGATTTTGTAGATTGGATAGTGTTTTATTATCTAGCTACAGTGCCTAGGGGCCCGCCGACTAAGAACGCCACGGCCTAATGTCTTCGTCGGCACTAGTACGTCCTGTACGTCGGAGGTCATAAGCCAGTCTGTCAAGAAGGTTAAAGTATAACCATCTCGCCAGCCTGTCTTATGCTTGTCGCCCCTGAGCGAGGCAATTTCGCTTTTACTATTGGGAGGGAATAGCGTGAACTGGAAAGAAAAAGCAGACAGATGGATTGGATTTGAAAGTTTAGATCAAAAATTAAAAGAGGACCTGATTCAAAAAGATGAAAAACGACTGGAGGATGCCTTTTATAAAGACTTAGAGTTTGGTACCGGCGGAATGCGAGGAGAAATCGGGGCAGGAACGAATCGGATGAATATATATACAGTCAGGAAAGCCTCTGCTGGCCTGGCAGCTTACATAGAAGAAAATGGGTCAGAAGCAAAAGCGCAAGGGGTTGTTATTGCTTATGATTCCCGTCATATGTCTAAGGAGTTTGCCATGGAGGCAGCTAAAACACTGGCAACAAGAGGGATTCAGACGTACGTATTCAAAGAATTGAGACCTACTCCTGAGTTATCCTTTGCCGTTCGGTATTTGCAGGCATTCTCAGGTATTGTTATTACTGCAAGCCATAATCCGCCTGAATATAATGGCTATAAAGTATATGGGTCTGACGGATCACAGCTGCCTCCTAAATTAGCTGACATCGTCATTTCGAAGGTAAATGAAATTGAAAATGAACTTTTAATCAACATTGGCGATGAAACAGATTTAATGGACAAAGGGCTAATTAAAATAATTGGAGAAGAGGTTGACAGTCAATATATAGAGAGGCTGGTCGCGATTTCTGAAAATCCTTCCTTAGGGAGTGAGACAGATCTTAAGATTGTTTTTACTCCACTGCATGGAACTGGAAATATACCTGTAAGGGCTGCCTTAGCTGCTTTACATTATAAGCAAGTGTATGTAGTAGACGAACAGGAACTTCCAGATCCTGAATTCTCCACAGTGAAAAGTCCTAATCCAGAGGAAAAGTCAGCCTTTGAATTGGCGATAAAGGTTGGAAAAGAGAAGAATGCTGATTTATTAATCGCTACTGACCCTGATGCTGATAGACTTGGGATCGCAGTCAGAAATCAATCTGGTGAGTTTGTTCTTTTAACTGGAAACCAAACTGGCGCTGTACTGCTGCATTATATTTTGTCACAGAAAAAAGAAAAGAACATTCTTCCAGAAAACGGCATAGTCTTAAAAACCATTGTCACATCTGAGCTCGGCAGAAAAATTGCATCCTCTTTTGGCGCTGATACAGTGGATGTATTGACAGGCTTTAAATTTATTGCTGAGAAGATGAAGGAATATGATGCAACGGCGGAATACCAGTTTCTATTTGGATATGAAGAAAGCTATGGTTATTTAATTGGAGACTTTGCACGAGATAAGGATGCCGTTCAAGCTGCTTTATTGGCCTCAGAAGCAGCAGCCTTTTATAAGAAAAAAGGGATGACATTATATGAAGGATTATTATCTCTATTTGAACAGTACGGTTATTTTCTTGAGGGTCTTGAATCGATTACTTTGAAAGGAAAGGAAGGAGCTCAACAAATTCAGGAAATATTAGCTTCTTTCCGTACTAATCCGCTAAATCAAGTAGCTGGAATAAAAGTAGCTGCTGTTGAGGATTACTTAACAGGTGTTCGAACTGAAAGCAATGGGGATCAGTCATCCATCAGCCTTCCTAAATCAAATGTGATTAAATATCATTTTGAGGATGGAACATGGATTTGTTTAAGACCTTCTGGAACAGAACCGAAAATGAAGTTTTATTTCGGAGTAAATGGGGCAAGTTCTGCGGAAAGTGAGCAAAAGCTCGTGGAAATCAAGAGTGATTTCATGGCGATTGTTGATAAGAAGATAAATTCTGCAGAAAAATAATGAAACGGGATGCACCGGGGGTAATAAACTCCTCGGTGCTCTTTAATTTTACCGGCAGGCAAAACTACAACTTTAGTCGTATAAATTTTCATTCTAATTACTAAGGATTAGGCTACATAAAAGTATTATAATAATGGAAGGAACATCCATTGGGAGGAATAAAGGTGACATTGGAGAATCGCCATTCGGAAATTTGGATATTAAAGGAAATTGCTGAATTATTAAACGAAGGGACATCAATAAAAACAATTTTGTCCGAGGTTTTAGCTAAATTACTGCATGTTACGGACTTGGAAACGGGATGGATTTTTCTAATTGAGCCAGATGGAAAATACGAGCTAGCTGCAAAGGAAAAGCTGCCCGAAGCGTTATCATACAATGATAATGAGCGGATGTGCAAGGGAGACTGCTGGTGTATCGATCGTTATATCGATGGAAGATTGCATAAGGCAATTAATATAATTGAGTGCAAAAGAATTGAAGATGCTCGAAATGAAAAAAAAGCGGACACAAATCAATTAACGCATCATGCTACAGTTCCTCTTCGGGCTGGTGATGAGAAAATAGGCATCTTAAATGTCGGTTCACCAAATAAGACCCATTTTACTAAGGAAGAATTGGCTTTGCTCGAATCGATTGCTTTTCAAATAGGCACTGCTTTAAAGCGAATAAAGCTAACAGGGCATGAGCAGGAGAATGCCTTAACAGCGGAAAGAAATCGTCTAGCTAGAGATTTGCATGATTCAGTCAATCAGCTTCTATTCTCTTTAAGTTTAACGGCAAGAGGAGCGGCAGAAATGACAAAGGATTTAGAAACAAAAGAAACTTTTTCCTATATACAAGATTTAGCACAGGAAGCTTTAAGTGAAATGAGAGCATTGATTTGGCAGCTTCGGCCAAGGGGATTGGAAAATGGAATAATAAGTGCCCTTTTAAGTTATGGTGAAATGCTTGATTTAGAAGTGAGCTCTAAAGTAGAGGGTGTAGTTTCGCTGCCAGGAAAGGTTGAAGAGGCCTTATGGAGAATTGGTCAGGAGGCGCTCGCCAATTGTAAAAAGCATTCTGGGCAGCCAAAGGTGGAATTAATCTTATCTGTAGATCAAAAGCATGTAAAAATGGTTATAACTGACGATGGCTGCGGTTTTTATTATGATGGAGATTTAAGGAATATTCCATCTCTTGGATTAAAGAGCATGAGAGATCGTACTGAATCATTGAATGGACAATTTAAGCTGAAAAGCTCTGAAGAAAATGGGACTAGAATTGAAATATTTATACCAATTTAGGGGGAGAGAAAATGACCATACGTGTTCTTATCGCAGATGATCACCATGTTGTTAGGCGTGGTCTTGTCTTTTTTCTTAAAACGCAGCCCGAAATTGAAATTATTGGTGAGGCTAAAAATGGACAAGAGGCAATTGAATTAGCAACAAGAATTCGTCCGGACATTGTATTAATGGATTTAGAGATGCCTGTTATAAACGGGATTGAAGCAACGCGTGAAATAAAAAAACACTGTCCAGAAATCAAGGTCTTGATGTTAACAAGCTTTTCTGATCAGGATCATGTCATTCCTGCTATAGAGGCTGGAGCCTCTGGCTATCAATTAAAGGACATTGAACCAAATGAGCTTGTCAAAGCCATTATTCAATTAATGAACGGCGAAAATCAGCTTCATCCGAAGGCAACCACTCATCTATTATCCCACCTATCAGGAAAAAGTCATTCCGAAAGAAGACATGTAGATGAGCTGACAAAAAGAGAAATCGAAGTGCTGCGGGAAATTGCTAAAGGAAAAAGTAATAAGGAAATTGCCGCTGATCTTTTCATTACCGAAAAAACAGTTAAGACCCATGTGTCTAATCTGCTTTCTAAACTTGAACTTGCTGATAGGACGCAAGCTGCCCTCTATGCAGTAAGAAATGGAATAATCAATTAGTTTTACTAAAGAAATGCCTATTCATAGGGTTAGTAATTGTGCCTATAGTTGCAGTCAAAAATAAATCTTTACGATGATGAAAAAGGTACAATCTCTCCCCTATACTAGAATGAATATAAACGATAGCGAAAATAGTGCTAAAAAGGAGAGATCCTATGTTGAAATTAACAATAATAAATGGGAGCCCAAGAAAAAAAGGAAGAACAGGGATTGCCTCAAGATATATCGCGAAGAAATACGGAGCGGAGCTTATTGATTTAAGTAAGGGCGAGCTGCCTTTATATAACGGAGAGGAGTTACAACTTCAAATTCCTGAGGTTAGAGCATTGCGCGAAAAGGTGTTAAAATCGGATGGCATTATTTTGGCTTCACCAGAATACCATAGTGGAATGAGCGGTGCTTTAAAAAATGCGCTTGATTTCCTTGGCAGTGAACAATTTGCTAACAAACCTGTCGCATTACTTGTTGCAGCAGGAGGAGGTAAGGGTGGAATGAATGCCCTCGGTAATATGAGAATTGTTGGGAGAGGGGTCTATGCAAATGTGATCCCGCGTCAGCTAGTATTAGATCCTCACTGCTTTGATTATGAAAACGATTGGCTGCATGAAGAGCCAGCGAAACACGTTGATCAATTAATGAATGAGCTTCAAATGTATACGAATATGTATGTCCAGATGAAGGGCTAATAGGTATCGGAGAAATGTTCGACACATATAGAAGCAATAAAAAACACGGTTAAGAACCGTGTTTTTTTGGTGGTGGAATTCTTATGGTAACTGGTAAATCTCCTCTTGCAACTCATAAGCAGTATAGGCATTAGCATGGTCGATGTATCGGAGTAAGGAATATAGATGTTTCTCGATAACGGAATAGTCTTTTTCAAAGTTGTACGCATGAAGGAAGTACTCGATCTTTTTGGAAAGAAAATGATCTTCTGTTCTTACCATCAATATTAGCAAATTATCCCATTCAGAGCGATGTGTATAATATAACGCTCGGTCATAATCTAATTTATTCATTTGTCCATCTCCTTCACTTAAGGAGTTGACTTTAGCTTATGTTGATGTGAACAAAAATTACACTGTAAATGTTGGACGTCTTGATTATAAAGGGTTTTCAACTTTTTCCTGCATATAAACGAATCATTAAGGAACTGAAAATTAAAACAAATAACCTGTGGACTAACTACATAAAAAAATGAAAAAACACAAACAATAGGGGAAAGTGTTTTTATTACAGGAGGACAAGTTATGAAAAAGCTTTTTTGTATGTTGTTTACCATTAGTTTAATTATGAACGTCCACAATTTAGCGTTTGCTCAAAATGGTTATGAAAAGTATGGACGAATTGCTACTGCAGTTGTCAAAGAGGATTACCCTGGTGAAGCGGTTGTTGATTTTCAATATGCCGGCAGAAAGAAAATTTCTGAAACAGATGTCGTGGATTCCTTTATTTTTGAAGTGAAAGAAAATAATCAGCTCAAAAAAGTAACAGTTAATATTTCACATAGTTTAAAAAACAATAAGCTTCTTCAACTGTCAGTTGAAGAGTAGAAGGGATAAGAGGGCATAAATGCCCCTTATCCCTTCTTTTTTCCTATTTAATCTTATTGATAATGAATTATTTGCTGATTTTTGCTAACCTTGATTCATAAATGGTTATTGAAAAAGGGGAGACTCCATTGAATAAAGAATCAATTTTAGTTGTTGAGGATGAAGAGAAAATAGCAAGGCTGCTTGAATTGGAGCTCGAATATGAAGGCTATAAGGTAACAAAAGCAATGGACGGGATAAAAGGTCTTGAGGAATATCGGTCAAAAAAATGGGATTTAATATTATTGGATGTCATGCTTCCGGGATTAAGTGGAATTGAAATTTTGCGGCGAATTCGAATGAGCGACAGCCATACACCTATTTTGTTGTTAACAGCGAAGGATTCGGTTGAAGATAAAGTCTCAGGGCTGGATTTAGGGGCAAATGATTATATAACGAAACCATTCCAAATAGAAGAATTGCTAGCAAGGGTTCGAGCTGCATTAAGACTTAAAGCAGTCGAACAAAAGAAAGAAACTGACTGGCTAGCATTAGCGGATTTAAAATTAAATGAAAAGACACGTGAAGTTATAAGAGGAGAAGATGACATCGAATTAACTCCAAGAGAATTTGATCTTCTAGCTTATTTGTTAAAAAACAAATTGCAGGTATTAAACCGTGACCAAATATTAGAAGCCGTATGGGGATACGACTTTTTTGGCGATACAAATGTAGTAGACGTATATATCCGCTATTTAAGGAAAAAAATTGATACTCCTGAAAAAGAGCCATTAATCCATACAATACGCGGTGTTGGCTACGTTCTTAAGGTAACAAAATGAAGCTGCGTAATAAGATCAACCTTAATACCGGAGTTTTATTTACTATCTTGTTAGTGTTAATGAATATTTCGATTTATTTCTTATTTAATAATTTCCTTATAAACAGTGAACTTGAAACAGCTAAAGAAGAAATGAAAATAACCTCCATGACGTTTAACAAATATCTTGTAACGATTCCAGAAAATGAACTTCTCAGAGCGTACGTTCCGGTGGATGGCATGATTCGAATCGTAAGACCTGACACAAAGAGGTCACTAGCTGTTACATCCTTAAATGAACAAGTATTGAGGAAAGAGAAAGCAGAATTTTATACAGGCGAGGTAAGTAAAGAAATAATTATTAATAATCACACCTATGCCTTTCACTCCATGCCCATCATTCTTTCAGATGGAAATATCGCAAATCTGCAAATTACAAAGAGCTTAGAAAAATCCATCGAGAACCTGCATTCACTTAGGCTTGTGTTAATCATAGTTACCATGCTCGCTTTAATTCCAGTGTTTATTTCGAGTAGGGTGCTAAGCAATCTTCTGCTTAATCCAGTGACAAGTATGATTAAAACAATGAGAGAAATTAAGGAAAGCGGTCAATTCAAGCGGCTGCCATTAGAGGAAGGATCAAAAGATGAGCTTTATCAAATGGGAGAGACATTTAATCATATGATTGATTTGCTGGAGGCAAACTTCGAAAAACAGAAGCAGTTCGTATCCAATGCATCACATGAGCTTAAAACGCCTTTAACGGTTATTGAAAGCTACGCAAGTCTTTTAAAGAGAAGAGGCTTAAGGGAGCCTGAGTTGTTTAATGAATCAATTGAGGCTATCCTGTCAGAATCCATTCGTATGAGGGAAATGACCGAGCAGCTGTTATTGCTCGCTAAGCATAATGAACAGTGGAATCTCAAGCTAACAAACATTAATTTAATCGATGTTTTGAAACAAACGGTAAAAGGGTTTCAAAATGCTTATAATCGTAATGTTATGATTGAAGGGGAGCAATTGACTTCCATCCCTGTCACTACAGATGAGCAAAAGCTTAAGCAGCTATTGTTTATATTTCTCGATAACGCCCGTAAATATAGTGATGACATCATTACCATTGCGGTTGGCGTAGAAAAGAATGGAGCCTATATTAAAATAATAGACCGAGGGATCGGAATACCTGAAGAGGCATTGCCAATGGTATTTGATCGTTTCTATCGTGTTGATCAAGCGAGAAGCAGAAAGAGCGGCGGCTCAGGACTTGGACTTTCCCTTGCAAAGGAAATTGCTGATGCCTTAGATGTACGAGTCACGCTTGAAAGTAAAGAAAATGCTGGAACAACAGTAACTTTAACAATTAATTAATAAAAATTTTCCTTTCTCATCTTTTTCTCATTTTCATATAGGAAAATGGAAGGAGTATAGAAGGTGAGGTGCTATCCTTTTGAAAAACAAACGTTCTCTTTTCATCATGATGGGTTTTGCAGCCATTGTTATCCTATTTATTGCTTTTAAAGCTTTAGGTCCTGTTTTAAATCCATCTGCTGAAATTCTATCCAAAAGCGAAGTTAAAACCCTCGTAGAGGAAAGATACAATGGACAGATAACAGAAATAATCCTAAAGAATAACCAATATGTCATTGAAATGGATCGAAATGAAATGAACTATGAAATCAAACTGGATCCTGAGAAAGGAGAGGTCATTTCCTTTACTAAAAAAAGCAACATCGCATCCAATAAAGCGAATCCAGAACAAGCAGAGCCTAAACCTCTAGCAAAGCCCTTAACTGAAAACGAAATAAAGGAAAAAATTCTATCAGAATTTCCTGGTGAGCTCGTTCAATTTATAAAAATAAATGAGCAGGGAAAAAGCCAGTATAAAGTTATCGTTCAAGGGAAAGGAAAGAAAACCATCTTAAAAGTAGATGCACAAACAGGGGAAATCCTTCTCCAAAAGTCGGAAACTGAAGCAACCGTGATCATTACAGAGGATGAGGCCATTCAAATTGCTTTAAAGGAAGTAAAGGGTCAAATAAATGATGTTGATTTGGAGTCGGATGACAATATACATTATTATCTCATTGAAATTGATACTTCAGATGATCGGGAAGCAACCGTCCAAATCCATGGAATAACAGGAGAAGTGCTATCCATTACTTGGGATGATTAGAAAAGAGTTACATGATTCTCATCAATTTTTAATCTTCCTATCCTTTTCCTTTAATATTGCAAGTTTATATTGTAGATGTAAGGAAAAAGATTAAGGAGGAAAAATGATGAAGAAAAAAATTATGATTGGAGCCGTTTCGGCAGCAGTTATTTTAGGGGGAGCCGTTGCGGCTGGTGCTGCAAAAAATGAATATCCAAAAGCAGAGATGCAAAACACGAATGAGAAAATAATTACCCATGAAGAAGCCATAAAGATCGCTTTAACAAAAGCTGAGGGATATGTAGAAAGTGTTGAATTAGAAAACAAGTCTGGAAAGCGCTATTTTGAAGTGGAAATAGAGAATAAGGATAAGGAATTTGAAATCCGCATTGACGCCATAACAGGTGATGTTCTATCAATGAAAGAAGATCTTGATGACGATGATGATGATTTTGAAAAGACAGCTAAATCAACTTCAAATAATTTTATATCAATTCAAAAAGCAATAGAAATTGCTGAAAAGGAAGTCAATGGCAAGGTCATAGAAATTAATCGTGATGAGGATGACAATCAACTTATTTATGAAGTTGAACTGAAAACAAGCAAGGGCGAGGCCGAGGTAGAGATTGATGCTGTAACCGGGAAGGTATTAGATGTCGAGATTGATCATGATCGAGACGATAACGATGATGATGATAACAGCGATGATTAAGGTGAAAAAAGCGGGAGACGATGGTCTTCCGCTTTTTTATTCTTACTCCAATTCATCATTCCGCCTATTTTTTCATAGATTGTGATAAGAACAAAAAGGGGGAATTGTAAATGCTGGAAGAGGACCGTAAGCAGCTATATAACGCCATTGAAGAAATTACTGAAATTGCTAAAGGTTTTGGCTTAGATTATTATCCGATGCGTTATGAAATATGCCCAGCAGACATTATTTATACTTTTGGCGCCTATGGGATGCCAACGCGTTTTTCTCATTGGAGCTTCGGCAAGCAATTTTTTAAAATGAAGCTTCATTATGATCTTGGGCTTTCTAAAATTTATGAGCTTGTCATCAATTCAGATCCATGCTACGCCTTTTTGCTCGATTCCAACTCATTAATTCAGAATAAATTAATTGTTGCGCATGTGCTGGCACATTGTGATTTTTTCAAAAACAATATTCGTTTTCAAAACACAAAGCGAGATATGGTCGAAAGCATGGCGGCAACAGCCGAACGAATCAGACAATACGAAATTTTACACGGCAAAAAAGCGGTAGAAACCTTTTTAGATGCTGTTCTAGCCATTGAAGAACATATTGATCCATCGTTAATGAGACCTAAGCTCTCCTGGAATTTAGATGATGTTGAATATGAAGAAGAGGAACCAACGGCATCCTCCCCTTACGATGATTTATGGAAACTTGATGAAAGGAATAATCAAAAACCAGATCCGGTAAAGAAGAAGAAGAAAATTCCGCCACAGCCTGAAAAGGACTTATTGCTATTTATTGAAAGCTATTCCCGTGAGCTTACAGACTGGCAGCGTGATATATTAACGATGATGCGAGAAGAGATGCTCTATTTCTGGCCACAGCTGGAAACAAAAATCATGAATGAGGGCTGGGCATCGTATTGGCATCAGCGCATTCTTAGAGAAATGGATTTAACGAGCTCAGAGGCATTAGAGTTTGCGAAATTAAATGCAGGTGTTGTTCAGCCATCCCGCACAAACATTAACCCATATTATTTAGGATTGAAAATTTTTGAGGATATTGAAGAGAGATATAATAATCCGACAGAAGAAATGAAAAAGCATGGAGTTCAGCCTGGTTCCGGACGGGAGAAAATGTTCGAGGTCAGAGAAATCGAGTCTGACATTTCTTTTTTACGGAACTACTTAACAAAAGATCTTGTTATGCGCGAGGATATGTATTTGTTCCAAAAACAGGGGAAGGACTACAAAGTCGTTGACAAGCAATGGGAGCATGTTCGTGATCAGCTCGTAAGCATGCGTGTTAATGGGGGATTCCCATATTTAACCGTCAATGACGGTGAT
This sequence comes from Bacillus sp. JJ1532, assembly GCF_036965085.1. Taxonomy (NCBI): domain Bacteria; kingdom Bacillati; phylum Bacillota; class Bacilli; order Caryophanales; family Bacillaceae; genus Bacillus; species Bacillus sp. JJ1532. The sequence goes on along the minus strand of NZ_JBALOW010000008.1, from coordinate 88,403 downwards.
TATTTAAAGAATGGCGAACTATATTTAAAGCATTGGTTTGAAGGAATAGAGCTAGATCTAAAATATTTAGAAAAAGTCCTGCCATATGTCCATCAGCTTTGGGGCAGAAGTGTCCATATGGAAACAATCGTCGAAGGCAAGAATATGCTGTTTACGTATGATGGGAAAGGGATACATCGGAAATATTTATAAATAACGGGATCATGGGGAAAAAAGTTAAAGTACTTTTGGCAAGAACTTTGAACATCGCTTTAAAGATACCGATTTATTGAGACCATTCCGAACCCCTTTGTCCACAATCTGAGAGGCTGTCCTATTAGGTGTCTGGCTCCACAAGCATAACATCTAGCGTCTGCTCCACTAATTTGACACTAGATATGAATAGTGGTGTCTGGCACCTTTGCTTGTTGAGGTACACCCTCTCTCTGCCAAAAATACTCTGGAAAGAATTGATTCCTCTAGTTCAAGAGCAAATCTAGAATCACTTATAGGTTTGTCATTGTCATTAATTCCTCCTGCTTCCAGGACGAGAACTGAAGTTTTTTTATCATCTGTAAGTATCTTAGATATAACAGCTCCGGCGGGACCAGTGCCGACAACAATAAAATCAACAATGTTTCTTGAATTAACCAATTTGTAATCCCCTTTCATCATTAATTTATTTCATGAAAGCAATGGGGGAGAATTAGTTAAAGAGATAAAGTTTTTACACAGTTTACGAAATGCATCATTCACTTAATAGGATATGGAAATATAAAAAGAGTGGAACAATTTAATCCACCCTTCTTCCATTTCTTTTACAGTTGAAACATCATTTGGGATAATAGTGCAATCCCACCTTTTATTCAAATATTAACGACGACGACGGCGGCGTCTTCTTTCTTCCTCGATATCTATATTTATATCTACATCTTGATCTTGATCATTTTCCTGTTCTTGTTCAGATCTCACTCTAGCGTTACTGCGGCTGTTGAGTCTGATATCAACCTTAGAATTACCTGAGTTAGTAACATTAGAACGTGCAACGTTGGTATTTTTATCGGTATTTCGAACATCCGCTTCTGCTTCTGAATTAGATCTATTTCTTAACTCCGATTCAATATCTGTGTCAAAATCCACATCTACATTAGTATTTTCATTATTTCTTCTTCTACTTAACATTTTTATCGACTCCTTCGTTTTTCATAAAATTACCTTGCATTAAACCTAATCAAAATCTATATCAAAATATTAGTTTTGTATTTTTTCTTGTTCCTGATTTGAATTAATAGGAGCATTAGAACATACAAGAATTATCGGAAGCAGTAATAGTATCTTGTGTGGAAATTGAAGTTTTTGACAGTTTTTCTAACTTCAAAATCAAGTTTTGAAATTATATCTTTTTCTGTTACCGACTATCAGTTTTAAATTTTCGGTATCAATATTTACCTTGACTATCCATTCCTTCTCCTGTTTCTCTCGCTTAAATATGTCTCCCCTTTCATATTTACGTTTTTCCTTAAGCTACTTAACTCACTTTTTATCTTCCTTAGTATTACTGTATTCCTTTGGTATTAATGATGTATAGACTAATAGACCAAGTCCATATAAATGCATTTGTTTTTTTACCATTTTGTTTAAAGAGTATTAAGTTGAGTTTTTGAATTATCTTCTTGCCTGCTTTGGAAAACTAGAGAGGCTTGGAAAAACATGTAAAGTAGTCGTATTTGAAACGGAGGTGTTGTTGATAAAGGAGCGGTATTTTGTTGAATATACTGAACAAAAGAGCAGGTTAGCTGAAAAACTGATGAATTGTATGGTTGCACAAAGCATTATTGACCTCTAAATTTTTTCTTAAAGTTTGGCATGCTTTGAACTAAGTATTAAAAAAGATGGATATTTTTTCGAGCTTCGGCCATAAATACGATGAGGTTATTGACCACAGTATGAATCTAAATTTTATTGATCTGATGAAATATAGCGTAATTGCCGGTAAACGGGATGTTCTATATTAGAGCATAAATGGGCATTTGAGTGGGGAGTCAACTAGAGAAAAAAGAATCTATTTTTTCCACGGTAACCCTAATGAAGCGTCTATCTTTTTATAAGGATTTGGAAAGTCCAAATATTGCGATTCATTTAGAACAAAGCAATAATGAATGGACAGTTAAGGATACGAAAGTAAAAAGGGTGCTGTTTAATAAAAAAGCTACGGACATTAAATCCGTTATTTTCATTAAATGCCCGTAATTTCTGGACTAAGCGGACACTGAGTACGCTATTTACGAAAAAGCACGAGGAAATCACTGCTTTTTTTATAATATAGCGGAACCTATGTCCGCAAACAGAAGAATCTAATCCATTTTGCCACATATAACGGAACGAGTGTCCGCCAAGGCCAAGCTCAGCTGCCCAAATTAATATACGATTTTGATCAGCTGATTAATATGTTTTCCACAAAAACTGAGCTACATAAACCCTTTTTTAATGTATAGCTTTTTTCTTAAACCGTCCGCCACGAACCTCTGTGATATTGGCGATGGCCAAAAAGGCATGTGGATCAATTTCTTCCACAATCGTTTTTAACTTAGCTTCTTCGAGACGTGTAATGACACAAAAAATAACTTTTTTATCATCTCCGGTGTATGCCCCTTCACCGTTCAAATAAGTGACGCCACGGCCGAGTCTTGCAAGAATAGCATCTCCGACTATCTTGTGGTTTTCTGAGATGATCCAAACAGATTTCGATTCATCTAATCCTTGAATAACGATATCAATCGTTTTATATGCAATAAAATAGGCGAGAACTGAATACATCGCTCGATTCCAGCCAAATACAAACCCTGCTGAAGTGAAAATAAAAAGATTAAAAAACATAACAATTTCTCCTACAGAGAAAGGAAGCTTTTTGTTCACAATAATGGCTAATATCTCGGTCCCATCGAGAGAGCCGCCATAGCGAATAACGATTCCGACTCCTGCTCCTAAAATAATCCCTCCAAATACAGTTGCGAGAAGAGGATCCTTAGTAAATACGGGAACATCGTGGAGAAGAGCGGTTGAAACAGAGAGAACTGTAATTCCCAGTAGAGTGGAAAATGCGAAGGTTTTACCAATCTGTTTATAACCTATATAGAAAAAGGGGAGATTCAGAATGAAGATAAATAATCCTAATTTTATACCGGTAACATGTGAAAGCATGATGGAGATACCAGTTATTCCTCCATCCAAAATTTTGTTCGGAACGAGAAACTCCTCAATCCCTACCCCCATTAATACAGAACCGAGACAAATAAAAAACAAAATTTTTGCTAATTTTGCTTTGGACAATCCCTTATGCAAGGGTGCCGCGACCACATTTTCTGATGAATCGATCATATAGTTTCCCCCAATTTTTACATGATTCCTTTTCAGTTGGATCATGAATATCCATTTTTAAAATTATAACATTTTTTTACTTTATTCAAGTACATGAGCATTGAAAAATGTCGGAAATGTTACACGAATTACAGGAATTAAGTAATGCATTTAGAAAATAAAGAAGGAATATTGTCATATATTGTAGAACTTTTATCCTATATCTTTAAAATCAGGAGTGAATTCAAAATGGAAAATCATTTAAAAGTGTTAATTTGCGATGATTCTGCATTAATTAGAAAGAAACTTAGAAATATATTAGAAGTTTGCCAATGCAAAAATATCGAGGAGGCTCAAAATGGGGTAGAAGCTATAACAAAGGCAAATACCTTTAAGCCTGATCTCATTTTTATGGATATTGTTATGCCTGGTAAAGACGGCATTGAAGCATTAGAAGAAATAAAAAGAGATCATCCTGCAATGAAAGTGATTATGGCATCTTCTGCAGGGACTCAATCTCATTTGAAAAAAGCACTCGACTTTGGCGCAGATGATTTTATTCAAAAGCCTATTACGCTAGAAGCGGTAACTTCCATTATTGAAAAAGCGTTAAAGGAAGAAAGGAAGGACAGTGCTCATGTTTAGTCAATACTTTGGACATTATTTATTAAATAAAGGACTGTTAACAACTGAACAGCTCAAACAGGCGCTTGATCAGCAAAAATCAACCCATGTAAAATTTGGTGTCATAGCAGTTGATAAAGGCTTTCTAACTTCAGCCCAAGTGGAAGAAATTCATGAAAAACAGAAAAAACAGGATAAAAGATTTGGTGAAATTGCAGTTGATCTGGGGCTTTTATCCAATGATCAGGTTGAGCAAATGCTAGCTGCACAGAAAAGCAATCATTTACTATTGGCACAATCAATTGTGGACAACAACTTTATGACGATTGACGAGTTCTCGAATTCTTTAAATGAATATAAAAAGTTATATAGCCTATCAGATGAACGTTTTGAAGCGATTAAAAAAAGTGACATTGATGCAATGGTCGAAAGCCTATTACATTCATCTTCAAACGAAATAAAAGAATTTATTGACTATCTTTCATTATTTATAAAGAATATGATTCGGTTTATTGATGATCAAGTTTATATTGAGTTAAGTTCAGTAAGTGGAGAAGTCGAAACAGATTGGCTTGTCTTGCAGGAAATCCAAGGTGAGGCACCACTGTTAACCGCACTTGCTGCTAGTGAAGAAATGTTTTTGCAAATCGCATCCATCTATGCCGAAGAAGAATTGACAGAAGCTTGCGAACTGGCTCAAGCATCTGTCAGTGAGTTTCTGAATCTTCATAACGGAATTTACTTGGTGAATATGTCTAATAGAGGAATAGAATTAGGAATGGCCCCTCAATCTGTTCAGAGTGAAGCAGTTTTCCTATTCGATGAAGACACAAGCTTACATATAACTGTCCATACTTCTAAAGGTGAATTCAAATTAATCATTACGAAGCAGCCTCAGTCCTCTAAAGTTTCTGCTAAGATTCAAGAAACTCCTGCCATTATGTAAGAAAATATGCGCTGGAATAAGGATTTATTCTATCAGAATGAAGGAGAAGCCATCCGCGTTTAAGGGGGCTAGTCTAATTAATTATAGAAGGCTGCTTATCTCATAAGGCAGCCTTCTAAGCAATTTGTTTAATCCTTAATATCCTCTTTTATTTTCATCATCAATGCTTTCTTTTCTTCGCGGACTTTTTTTTGGTCGATTTTGAGGCTATCTTTTATATGCATAAAGGATAGTCCTTCCTGTTTCATCTTAATCACTTCAGATAAATCCTTATTGCTTACCTTTGCAATGGCCGCACCTATTACAATAAACCGTAATGAAATACCTTCGTCTACCCAAGCTTTAATTTCATCTTCTGTTTTTCCAGTATATTCAGCTACGTTTTCTATGACCTCGCCCTTATGATCCTGCAAGTATTTTTCCTTATGCTCATGGTATTGCTCCTTAAGCTTTTTCAAATCAAGCCCATAATGCTCTGCCGTTTTCTCCCATGACGAATCATTTTTCTTATAAACATTTAGGACATCATCAATTTTTTTATTCGAATAATTAGCGATATGAGCGGCTTTAAGAATTTCTTCTTTGGAATAACCTTGATCCAAAAGGCGTTTTAGATCCCCTTCATTTATAAAATGATGGTGATGGTCTCTCTTAAACTCATGATGCCCACCGTTTTCAGCATATGTAATTACAGTTGATTGGGCTAGTATGAATCCAAAAACAAGCATCCCGATCGCCCATTTTTTAAGTAAATTTCTTGTCACCATTTGCATTCTCCTTTTTGTTTTTTTTGGGTCCGTATATAGCATGTCCAAAATTATTAAACAAATGTGGAAAAAATTGGCCCGCCCATTAAATACTTAGGTATAAGTGATATTTATTGTAAAATAGGGGAGGGTTCGATTACATTAAAGAAAAGGTATTTACATGGGAAGGTGCATGTTTTTATGAAAATTCTCGTTGTTGAAGATAATGAAAGTGTTTGTTCCATGCTGGAGATGTTTTTTATGAAGGAAGGGTATGAAGGAGTCTTTGTTCATAATGGACAAGAAGGCTTTGATCGATTTAATAAGGGGAAATGGGATTTAATTATTGTCGATTGGATGCTTCCTATTATGGATGGAGTTACTCTTTGCCGCAAAATCCGCCAACTGAGTCAAGTACCAATTATCATGCTGACGGCAAAGGACAGCGACTCTGATCAAGTGTTAGGTCTTGAAATGGGAGCGGATGATTATGTGACGAAGCCTTTTAGTCCACTCGCACTGATGGCAAGAATAAAGGCTGTAACAAGACGCTATCAATCAGATGTCATAGAGAAAGAGGAAAGCAATGTCATTACAAGCCAATATTTTAAAATTAGTAAGGATTCACGCGAAGTATATTTTAATGGGCAGCCTCTCCTTAATCTAACGCCAAAGGAATTTGATTTGCTTTATTATTTTGTGAAAAACCCAAAGCAGGTTTTTTCACGTGAGCAGCTGTTAGATCGTGTATGGGGCTATCAGTTTTATGGGGATGAACGGACGGTTGACGTTCACATTAAACGGTTAAGGAAGAAAATCGGTACACCTGAGCAGCCATTTATTCAAACGGTATGGGGAATTGGCTATAAATTTGATGAAACGGTGGTCCCGAATGAGGATTAGATTTTTTTATCAGCTTTTAATTAGTCATATTAGCATCCTCATTTTGGCTTTCCTCATTTTGAGTTTATCATTTTCACAGTTTGTTGAAAGGTATATTTTCCAGAATAAAGTGGAGGAGCTAGAGGCATATGGCGATCAAATCCTAACAGATTTAACGTTAAGGCTTGAGGGGAATGAACAATTTTTAGCCGAGTACAGCCAGCTTCTTAATACCAGGCATATAAAATATATTCTGTTTAATTATGAAGGAAAAGTTATCTATCCGAAGTTACAAAGCAGCCCATTAATACAGTTGACTGAAAAAGAGTGGACGGAAATATCAAAGGGAAATAAAGTATCTGTTAAGCATGATATTAAACGATTTGGTCAGGAGGTTTCACTTGTAGCTGTTCCCTTCATGCAAGGAGATCGGTTAGGCGGGGGAATTCTTTTGCTATCGCCCATTACAGGGACGATGAATATGATTACCCAATTAAATAAATTCTTATTATATACGATCGTCATCTCTTTATCAGCTTCCATTCTAGTTAGCCTTATTTTTTCGAAAAGCTTGATAAAACGGATTAAGGAAATCCGCAATGCGACTTCCATGATATCGGCCGGAAATTATGATGTTTACGTTCCAGAATCGTCTATCGATGAGATTGGCCAGCTTGCAAGGGATTTTAATGAAATGGCTGGAAAGATAAAGAAATCTCACGAAGAAATTGACCGGCTGGAAAATAGGCGAAGGAAATTTATAGCAGATGTTTCTCATGAGATGCGGACCCCTTTAACGACGATTAGCGGACTTGCTGAAGGAATAAAGAATCAGTTAATTCCGGAAGAGGATATTGAAAGAGGCATGATATTAATTGACCGTGAGGCGAAAAGACTGATACGGCTTGTGAACGAAAATCTTGACTATGAAAAAATCCGCTCTAACCAACTGAAGCTCGATAGGGTGGAAATAAATTTATCTGAAGTGCTCGAAGTCGTAAAAGAGCAGCTTCATATGCAGGCCCTTGAAAAAAATAATCATATATCGGTCATATGTGATGAGAATATTAAGGTCATTGCCGATTATGACAGGCTCATCCAAATTCTCATTAATATTGTCAAAAATAGTAATCAGTTCACAGAAAGGGGCCAGATTATCCTAAAAGGAATATCGGAAGAGAAGGAAACGATAATTGAAATCGAGGATACCGGCATTGGAATTGATCCCGAAGAAATCGAGTCCATTTGGCATCGGTTTTATAAAGCAGATGTATCAAGAACGGGAGAGTCGTTTGGCGAATTCGGCATAGGTTTATCCATAGTAAAACAGCTCGTACAGCTTCATAATGGTCATATAGAAGTGAGCAGTGAAAAGGGAAAAGGAACTAAATTTACAATCCACCTGCCAAAAAGGTAAATAGTGAGAGCAGTAAACCCTTAGCGCCATAGTTTGTTTAGCTAAGGGTTTTTTAATATAAAAAAAGAAATCGGATCTTTCACCGATTTCTCCTTTCACATCTAACCTCTTACTTCTAGACTACTTGCGTTTCCGTCAATGGAAGGGGTTGAGGCTTTTCATTTTCATTTAGCTTCTGGACTTCAATATACTTAATATGATGATCTTCCATGTCGATAATCTTAAAGGCATAGGAATCTAATTCAATCACATCGCCTTGCTTAGCTTCGTAATTCTCTGTAAGAATCCACCCGCCGATTGTATCTACATCTTCATCATTTATATCAACATTAAGCAAATCGCTTACTTCGCTTACAAGCATTTTGGAATCAATAATATAGTGTTCATCATTGATTTTCCGAACCTCTGGCACTTCATCCATATCAAATTCATCGCGGATATCACCGACAATTTCCTCGATAATATCTTCTACTGTCACAAGTCCAGAAGTTCCGCCATACTCATCCATCAGGATAGCCATATGAATTCTTTCCTTCTGCATTTTAAGGAGAAGATCATGGATCGGAATCGTATCAATCACGCGAATAATGGGACGTGTGTAAGATTCAAGCTTATTGGAAGTGACCTGTCTGTTCTTAATGAGATCCGTCATTACTTCTTTAATATTAACTAATCCGATAATATGATCTTTATCCCCATCGATAATCGGATAACGTGTAAATTTCTCTTCATAAACCGTTTCTAAAAAGTTTTCAAGCGTGTCATCCTTCGAGAATGATACGATTTCTGTTCGTGGAACCATGATTTCTTTCGCAATACGGTCGTCAAAATCAAAGATTTTATTTACATACTTAAACTCAGATTGGTTGATTTCTCCACTTTCATAGCTTTCAGATAAAATAATGCGAAGTTCTTCTTCTGAATGGGCTAATTCGTGTTCGGAAACTGGCTTTAATCCAAATAATCGTGTTAATAATTGAGCAGATCCATTTAAAGCCCAGATTACCGGATACATTAATTTGTAGAATAAAATTAATGGACGTGCGGTTAACAATGAAACCTTTTCAGCTTTTTGAATCGCAAGGGTTTTTGGCGCCAATTCTCCAACAACAACATGTAAGAAGGTAATAATCCCGAAGGCAATTCCTACCGAAAGAATTTGTGATGCAGAACTTGGAATGCTTAGTTTATCAAAAATAGGGTGAAGCATATGTGCAATGGTTGGTTCACCAAGCCACCCAATACCAAGGGCAGTAATCGTTATTCCCAATTGGCATGCTGACAAATACTCATCCAAATTACTAATCACTTTCTTTGCATGTATAGCACTTTTATTTCCTTCTTCAATTAACTGATCGATTCTTGAACTTCTTATCTTAACGATGGCAAATTCCGATGTCACAAAAAATGCCGTCAAAGCAATTAAAATGGCTATAATAACCAAGTTTAATATGTCCAAATAAATTCCCTTAGCCCGATCTTTCGGGTAAGGAGTCACCTCCTGAAATATTAGAAAATAGGGTTAACTTGTCAAGCTTACAAGAGTCTTAATTAATGTTGTGCCTTCTGTATTAAGCTTTTTTGAAAGGTCACCCTTTTGATCTTCGTCCAGGCAATTGATTAATGGCAGCAGGACAGCAATTTCATTATGAAGCTGTTTAATTTGCTGTGTAATCGCATCAATTTGCCTCTCAACATCTCTTGTATGCATGACCGTTTTTGATTTTAATTCTAGTTTTCTCTTAATCTCATCTAGCGGAAAATGCATAGATTTACAATCTTCAATAAAATGAAGGTCGGACAGAACTTCTTCTGAATACATACGATAATTAGACTTAGTACGCTGAGCTTGAATAAGCCCGATGTTTGTATAATAATCTATAGTTCGTTTAGAAATATTTGCAATTTTTGCTAATTCACCAATACGATAAACTGCCCCATCGTATCACCCCATTGCCATTTAATTAAACTAGAGTTTCGAAAAAAAAGTGTAACTCCCTAAATTTATTATATGCTAGATAAAACCATACAGTCAAACGTAACAGTTTAATAATCATTTGTTACATTAATTTATTGGGCATTCTAAAGAAATATGTATTTGAATTTTCAGAGAATAAAAAAACGAACCGAAAGGAACAGACCGGAATTAGGAATGAAAATTGTTGTATTCCTAAAGGTCTATTCATCAGTCAGCGTCAGTCTTTTTAACTTCAATGTACAGAATATGATGGCCTTCTATTTCTTTAATGATAAATAGGTATCCATCATGTTCAATGGCTTCACCCTGTTCGAGATCGAATTTTTGTGTGAGTATCCAGCCGCCAAGAGTATCTACTTCGTCTTCATCAAGATCCGTTCCTAATAAGTCATTCGTTTCTGAAATGAGCAGCTTTGCATCTAATATATAATGATCCTTGTCCAGCTTTTGCACGAAAGGAAGCTCGTCTGCATCAAACTCATCACGAATTTCACCAACGATTTCTTCTAAAATATCCTCTGCCGTTACTAAGCCGGCTGTTCCTCCATATTCATCGAATAAAATGGCCATATGGGTTCGTTCCTTTTGCATTTTCAACAAGAGGTCATGAATGGGGATCGTTTCAATGACTCTAATAACAGGCTTTATATATTGCACAACTGTTTTTTCTTCTTGGCATTTTTTTCGAATGCAATCGGTTAATATTTCTTTCACGTTAATAAGTCCGCGAATGGTGTCTTTGTCTCCGCCTGTAATCGGATATCTTGTATATCTTTCATTCATGATGACATCAAGTACTTCAGATAGAGTAGCATTTTCATCTAAGCTGACAATCTCTGTTCGTGGAACCATAATTTCCTTTGCGATGCGATTGTCAAATTCAAAAATATTATTTACGTATTTATATTCTGACTGGTTTATTTCCCCGCTCTTCAGGCTTTCAGAAAGAATGATCCGCAGTTCTTCTTCAGAGTGGGCAATATCATGCTCAGAAACAGGCTTTAAACCAAACAGGCTAGTTACAAATCTTGCCGAGTGATTTAGAGTCCAAATAAATGGGAATAAAATTTTGTAAAACCAGATTAAAGGCTGTGCAAATGCTAATGTAATGGCTTCAGCTTTTTGAATGGCAAATGTTTTAGGAGCCAGTTCACCTATTACTACATGCAAGAAGGTGACTAACGAAAAAGCGATAATAAACGAAAGAACCTTTGTGATAGAAGGCTGCAAATTTAAATGTTCAAAAATTGGTTCCAAAATTTTTTCAATAGTCGGTTCACCGAGCCACCCGAGTCCTAAAGCAGTTATAGTTATGCCTAGCTGGCAGGCTGATAAATATTCATCTAAATTGGAGGTTACTTTTTTTGCCGTGTGAGCTTTCGGATTTCCCTCTGCAATTAATTGGTCAATTCGGGATGATCGCACTTTAACCATGGCAAATTCAGAAGCAACAAAAAAAGCAGTTAAGGCAATTAATAAAAATAGAAGGAAAATATTTAGTACCATCATTCATATCCTCACAAAATATGTAAGGACCGTTCACCTCCTCTGAAATTTACTTTTCCCGAAATGATCTTTTTTTATTTGAAAAACTATACTGCCATCTGTTAATGATTTTGATTGGGTCTTTCTATTGAATGAATACCTTATAATAGATCAAAATAAACATGGCTTGAATTTCTTTGACAAAAAATGAAATGATTGAATTAACTAGTAGGGAACAATCAAAAGAAGGTGGCTTTACGTGGTACAGGCAATGTAGAAAGTGCAGAATAAAACTGTTTATCGTGTTCAAGGCTTTTCTTGAATTAGCTGCACCCAAAAGTTCGAAAAGAACGTAAAGCACCTGGATGGTGTGATGGATGCGAATGTTAATTTTGGAGCTTCTAAGCTTACGGTCTACGGTGAAGCCACATTACAAGAACTAGAAAATGAGCTTCGAGCCATATATGAAAAAGTGGCAATGGTGGGGGATGGAGTAAACGATGCCCCCGCTCTTGTAGCTGCAAATGTTGGCATTGTAATGTGGGGAGCGGGTACGGATACAGCACTTGAAACTGCTGATATGGGTGCGACTTTAATTGTAACTTTAAATGGTTTAAGATTCTTGAGAGTGAAGGAAAGTCAAAAATTATTATTGTAGAGAAAAACCCAAAAAAAGTAACGCTTAGATACAAAAATCGCTTGAGCGTTACTTTTTTGCACTTTTTCAATTAAATGCGGACATTGAATCCGATATTTTCATTAAAATAGCCTTAATTAATGGCTAAGCGGACTCAGGGTACGTTATTTACGTAAAAACACGTAGAAAGTACTGCTTTTTACAAAATACCGGAACCAGTGTCCGCAAACATAAGGAATTCTCCCATTTTGTCACGAATAACGGAACTGATGTCCGCAAAGCTCAAATTATTATAGCCAGTATGCTATTACAATTTTTCTCCACAAAAACTAATCTACTTCTTTTATTTCCAATCACGTGATAGCATTCCATAGATGACTAGATCATGATAATGATTGTATAAAAATTCTGCGTCACGAATAATTCCTTCTTGTATAAATCCTAATCTTTCAGGGATCGCACGGCTCTTCTTATTTCCTACCCCGCAGCGGATTTCCAGCCGATTTAAACTTAAATCTAGAAACGCGTAATTGACTAGAGCCTGAACCGATCTAGTCATAATCCCTTTCCCTTCAAACCCTTTTGCAAGGTAATAGCCCATACTCGTTTGTTTATTATTCCAATCAATTTGATGGAAACCGACTGAACCGGCAAGCTGGCCTTTATAACGAATGCCAGCATTAAATCCATTATTATCAGCAAAGGCTTTTAGCCACATTGGAATAATCTCATGATATTGGATTGGTGAAGTCATATTATCAACCCAAGGAAGCCACTCTCTTAAATGCTGTCTATTCGTATCGACTAAATGATACAGTTCTTCTGAATGGTGTAATTGAAAAAGCTGCAGTTCGATATCCTGATCAACCTTTAACACAAACATCGTACACTCTCCTTAAATAAAAAAATTAGAGATAATTACCAATTTTAATCTTAAAAATGAATGAAGTACATAAGAATTTTTCTATAGGATTGATATCACGTATTTGATTATAGAAAAAAGGGCTGACTTCAATAGGAGTCAGCCCAGGTTTATATCGGAAACTGGAAGGATTATGCTAAAAACCGTTAAGTCTCCTTTTGTTTCAAATTCTAATTTCCCTTTATGCTTTTCAATAATTTCTTTGCAGACAAATAATCCTAGCCCTGTGCCAAGAGATTTAGTTGTTACGAATGGTTCAAAGATGGACTTTACAAGATGCGACGGGATCTTTGGCCCATTATTGGCAATTTCTAGCCTTATAAAGGAATCATCTTGAATATGGCTGGTTATTTTAATTAATGGTTCTGAAGTAGATGTATGTAAAACATCAATGGCATTAAAAATAATATTGATCAATACTTGACGGATCTCATCCGCATAACCTAAAAGGGAAATGGAGTCTGGCATGCATTTATCAATTTTCACTTTTCCGTCCAAAATGCTGGGATACAAGAAAACTAATACTTCGTCAATTATTTCATTAAGTGAAAAATTTACTTTCTCTTTTCCAATCAATTCCTTTTTTGATAGTAAGAGAAACTGAGAAATACGAAAATTCAACTGTTCTAATTCAATCGAAATAATATCTAAATATTTCAAATTTGGATTTTCAGCTTTTAATAATTGAATGAAGCCTTGAACAGAGGTAAGTGGATTTCGAAACTCGTGGATGAAGCTAGAAGTCATTTGTCCTAGCAGTGTAAGTCGATCTTTATGACTCGTATCAATAAATTGAGTTTTTTCTTCGATAATCTGATTTTTTGCATCACTATAATAAGTAACAGAAAAATATAAGAATTGATCAAAACAAAATTGAACCTTCTGATTGTATTCGTTCAGTTCGTCTAAATCTAGGTTCATATTCTTGAGATTCTCTTGGAAAATGGAACGCCCAAGATTTACGTTATAGACAAATTGGCCTATATTTATACCGGCTTTTAACCGTTGATCTGCAATAGAAATTGAAAATTTGCGAATCGTTTTTACTAATTCCTCCTCTGGGTATGAAAAGCATTGGATAAGAAGATAAAACATAACCTCGCCATTTTCCTTCATTCGATCTTTAAAAGGATCATCAGAAGAAACAACTATCTTCTTTCCCCACTCATATAACATATTATTCTTTTCCATGTGCAATTGCTCAACAACCTTCTTACTCGATCTTGTTAACATTTGTCTCTCCATTCTTCATGAATAAAAATCTTTTTTCATAGTTATATAAAGTTCTACTTTTTTTGAGAATATCCTTTGTCGAATTTAAGCGAATAAAAAAACAGTTCTTCAAGACTAGTCTTTCTGTGTCAAAATAGGGGGAGATTGGTCAAAAAAAGAGATAAATAAAGTAGGATTTATTAATTATTGTCATTTTATAATTCTATCTTTTATAATTGAAGAAGCAGTGTAATAATACACTAAATTTAAAGGAATGAAGCATACATTGAATCGCGAAGAAGTTATTTTTAAAGTGTCTGAAAAGTTGCGTCTCATCCGAACAGAAGCAGGATATACACAAGATAAAATGGCAGAGATTATTGGTGTTTCCAAAAAAACCCTTGTTCAAATAGAAAAAGGGCGTGTAGAAGCAGGCTGGTCAACAGTTGTTGCTGTTTGTGCCCTATTTAGGGAAACGGAAACAGTCCGCTTTTTATTTGGAAACGAGCCGCTAGAGGTTCTTGAAACGATTGCAAGAGAAGGGATTGACTATCGAAAAGAAAAAACGATGGGCGGAAAGATTTGGTGGAGAGAAATAGAGAACGAAAATGGCATTTTGCTTCAGCAAAATATTATTAGTCAGCATTTTCGCATTATTGATGAAGACCATTTTCGTATTTATAGCAGCTTTGATGAACCCTCCTCCAAAGAACGATTTGCAGAGCTGGTACATGAAAAAAACAGTTTATCGCAGATTAACGGGCTGTAAGCCCCCCACTTCAAGAAGTTGACTTAAACAAAATTTTCTAAGTGGGGGATCAACAGCCCGTAAAGGCCCGATTATAGGAACACAGACTAAGAACGCCACTTCCTGTGGCAACGTCTGTGTGACCCACATCCTGTGGGCCGCAACTAACAAGTGGGGAAAAGGCACCCCACTGATTGAAGTTTCACTTTATAACCCCCATAAAAAGAAATAATCTGCCGAATTCCTTTATAGTATCATCATAGTTTTAGACATCTTTGACCAACTATGGAGGAAATATGAGGAAAAAACAATCTATTTATAGTAAGTTCCAGAAATTTTGGAAGCAGAAACATATGACTCAAATTGCTATCCTGTCTGCATCAACCGCAGTATTAGCATTTTTGGGCTTTTTTTATTATTTCGCAAACGGGGCAAATATTAGTTCGCTAGAACGCGGTCTTGCACAGTCCACTGTTATATATGATTTGAACGGAGAAGTTGCAAGCAAAATATCTGCTAATAAAGTCGAAGGAATATCGATTAAGGAAATTCCAGAGCATATGAAAAATGCGGTAATCGCCATTGAGGATCACCGTTTCTATGAGCATAATGGTGTTGATTTTACGAGTATTGGCAGAGCATTCTTCCGAAACATGAAGGCTGGAGAAATTGTCGAAGGCGGCAGCACAATTACACAGCAACTGACAAAAAATGCATTGCTATCAGCAGAAAAGACATATAAGCGAAAAATAGAAGAATTTTTTCTTGCAAGGGAAATTGAGAAACAGTTTACAAAAGACGAGATTCTGCAGATGTATTTGAATGAGATTTATTTTGGTGAAGGTGCTTGGGGGCTTAAGCGAGCAGCAATGAAGTATTTCGGTAAGGATGTCAAGGACTTGACGATTAGTGAGGCAGCTTTATTAGCCGGCTTAATCAAAGCTCCTTCTGTGATTAACCCTTACAAAAATGAAAAGGCAGCACTAGATCGCAGAAACATTGTACTGGCACAAATGAAAACCAATGGTTTTATTTCAGAAAACCAATGGAAAGAAGCGAAAAATGAACAATTAGTTTTTGACGATAAAGGGGGAGATCCATTCAAGGGGAAATATCCGTATTATGTTGACTTTGTTCTAGAGGAAGGGATGAAGAAATACGGTCTAACTCTTGATGAATTACTAACCGGCGGTTATCAGATCTATACGGAGCTTGATCCATTCATGCAGTCGGCAGCGGAAGAAACGTATCGTGACGATTCCATGTTTCCAGCAGGGAAAGGGGATCGATTGGTTCAAAGCGGGGCTATTCTTATTGATCCGAAAAGCGGGGGTGTTCGTGCATTGGTTGGAGGCAGGGGGGAGCATACACTCCTTGGTCACAACCGGGCGATTCATCCGGTAGGTCAGCCAGGCTCAACAATGAAGCCACTTGTCCCTTATACGCCAGCACTTGAAAATGGCTGGGATATTTCAGATGTATTAAAGGATGAAAAAATAAAGTTTGGAGATTATGAGCCAAATAATTATAATTTCAAATTCCGCGGTCAGGTTCCGATGTATGAAGCAGTTAAAGATTCCTTAAATATTCCTGCAGTATGGCTCCTCAACGAAATCGGTGTTGATAAAGGAATTGACGCGGCAAAAAGGTTTGGAATTCCGGAAGACGCGATCAACAATAACCTTGCCCTGGCACTTGGCGGAACAAATAAGGGGGTATCCCCATTAAATATGGCTGAAGCTTACACTGTTTTTGCTAACAGCGGGGAAAAGGCTGACGCGCATTCGATCGTAAAAATTGTTGACTCCAATGGTGACACCATTGCTAATTGGGATGATAAGAAAACTAGGGTAACAACGAAAGAGGTTACCGATAAGATCACAACGATGCTGCTTGGTGTTGTAGAGCAAGGTTCTGGAAGAGCAGCTCAGATTCCCGGGAGAGAGGTAGCCGGTAAAACGGGTTCAACACAGGTTCCCATTGAAGGGGTAAATGGGATAAAGGATCAATGGTTCGTAGGTTATACTCCTCAGCTTGTTGGCGCTGTATGGGTAGGATATGATCGGACAGACAAGGATCACTATTTAACAACTACGAGCGGAGAGGGAACTGCACCAATTTTCAAGGCCATCATGTCTAAAGCCTTGCAAAATCAAGAAGCAATTTCTTTCGGCGTCCCGCATATTTCCTCTTTAATCGAAAAGAAAAAGCAAGAAGAGAAGTTTAATTCATTTGATAAAGGTTTCATGAAAAATAAAGAAAAGTGGGAAAAGAAAATAGAAAAAGAAAAGAAAAAGTGGGAGAAGAAACGGAAGAAAAATAAAGGGAAAAAACATGATTAGAAGAAACTTGGCATTTTTCGCCAAGTTTTTTTAAATTTTCCATGTTTTTTTATGAAAAAAATTTATAATAGATGTGAACGATTATTTATTATCAAGCGTCTAATTTATAATGCTTCTTAGAAAAATCATTTGTTAAGAAGGCGGGACGATACGAAGGAGAGGAACATAGCCAGATGGAGGAGAAAGAGCTCATACATAGCGCGAAATCAGGCAAAAAACGCGCTCTAGCCATGCTTTTTCAAAATAATTACCCCTTCTTAGTTAAGTATTTAATTAAAGTTACAATGAATCCAGATACAGCAGAAGAGCTTGCACAGGAGACAATGGCTAAATGTATTGAAAAAATTCATTTATATCAATTTAAATCAAAGTTTTCTTCCTGGCTTATTTCAATTGCTACGAATTTATATATTGATCAGCAGCGGAGAAAGAAAAGAGAAAAAGCATACCAGATGGATGAAGAACAATACAGAAAGCTAAAATGGCATTTGGAAACGAGGAATGAAGAATGGAATGATGCCATGTCCGCCTTAGGAAAATTGGCGGATGATGTTAGGATTCCGATCATATTAAGACATTATTATGGCTATTCCTATGATGAGATAGGGGAGTGGATGAAGCTATCCCCTGGTACGATAAAGTCGAGAGTTCATAACGGAATTATGGCTGTCAGGAAGGAGCTGAGAATAAATGACGAGAGAGAGAGACATGAGAGAAAATCTACATCAAGATGAAGATTTATTATTCGTCATGAAAGAAATTGAGCACGGCCTAGAAAAAATTGATCAAGGTACACCTATTCATACGCCAAGTTTAGAGTGGTTTGAGAATTTGATTGTCGAAGAGAAGAAAAATTTAAAAAAGAAGCTTATTTTCGATGCTTCACTTTTCGCAATCATTGCACTAATTATATTAAGCGGCATTTTATTTGCCCTGTACCGTGTTCCAATTGTCTTTTTCACGATACAAGGTCTTACTATAATGTTTATTATTGGATTCGTGTCATTTCAGTACGTTAAACAGGTGAAGGAAACATGAATGAGGAAGTTTCTTTTCCGTTACTTATGGTTGTTGCCGTCATTTTGATCAGTCAAAGTACTTTTCTATTCATAAATGCAAGGAAACATGGACATAACTATTGGCTTTGGGGAATTATCGGCTTAATCCAGGCGCCGCTTCCCACATTAGTTTATTTACTGTTTGTAAGGAAGCTGTGGAAAAAGAAGAAAAAGTCTCATTTAAGGGAATGAAGATTTATGGGGAAACTAAAGCAGCTGTTTCTGCTGTTAACAGTCGTAAGCCAAATAATTGGATTGGTTATGCTGTTTATCAATATTAAAATAGCCATTTTGATTTATGTCATATACGCTGTTCTGTTTTTACTTATTTTTATCATATTAATCATGGAAAGACAGAAAGAAAAAGAGGAGGAAAAACGTAATGATTATCGTAACTATTGATTCTGTTCCGGGGAAGGAAATTAAAGATTTAAAAGGGTTTGTCAGAGGAGGCTGCATTCAATCTAAGCATATCGGCAAGGATATTATGGCTGGCTTACGGACTATTGTAGGTGGAGAAATAAGTGAATACACGGAGATGATGGAAGAAGCAAGACAGAAGGCCATTGGCAGAATGGTAGAAGATGCTAGGTCAAAGGGAGCGAATGCGATTATAGGCATGCGTCTGCAATCTTCAGCAGTTATGCAGAATGCATCAGAAATTATTGCATATGGAACGGCTGTTTATGTTGAATAAGTTATGCAAAGAGATTGTACACAGGTGAGCAAAGAGTTCATAAATATGTCACCTTCTTGTCACGAAATGTTCCTATCTATACATAAAATTAACCCTCTTTCTATGCTATTTTTAACGTATAAATAGAATCAGGGGGAATATAAAATGGAACAGCTTTCGATTACATTAGTTATTGCCAGTATTATGGTCCTTGGTTATTTTATCGGATATACAGTTGTGAAACACTAAAAACTGCTTGCTCATGCAAAGCAGTTTTTTTTTATGTCTAGCCCTGACGCCTACCCTTTTCTAAGTTACCGATAAAAGTCTAAAAATAGGGAATAGAATATAAGGGAAGGGAATTATTTAAACATTACCAAGGAGTGGTTTCATGGAAAACTTTCGGATTGAAAGAGATACGCTTGGGGAAATAAAGGTTCAAGCGGATAAATATTGGGGTGCACAAACCCAAAGAAGCCGGGAAAACTTTCGTATTGGCATTGAAAAAATGCCGATGGAGGTTATTTATGCCTTTGCCCAAATTAAAAATGCATCTGCTATTGTAAACAATAGGCTAGGAAAATTATCGGAAGTAAAAAAGGAGGCCATTGTTCAGGCAACCGTGGAAATTCTTGAAGGGAAATTTGATGATCATTTTCCACTAGTAGTCTGGCAGACAGGAAGCGGTACCCAATCCAATATGAACGTAAACGAAGTCGTGGCAAGAAGAGCAAATGAGTTCCTGCAGGCAAAAGGAGCTTCAAATACGAAGGTGCATCCTAATGACGATGTGAATATGTCCCAGAGTTCGAACGATACGTTCCCAACAGCGATGCATGTAGCAGCATATATCGAAATAGCCGAAAAGCTGATTCCTTCACTTCAAGCATTGAAGAAAACCGTCCATCAAAAGGAAGAGGCTTTTCAAGCGATTGTGAAAATTGGTAGGACTCATTTACAGGATGCTACCCCATTGACATTAGGTCAGGAAATAAGCGGCTGGCGCGCTATGCTTGATAAAAGCGAGCGGATGATTTCGGAAGCAATGGATCATTTACTAGATCTTGCCATTGGGGGAACAGCAGTAGGTACAGGCATAAATGCAGATAAATCTTTTGGGGAAGAGGTTGCAAAAGAAATTTCGAAGCGAACGGGGCATGCTTTCCGATCATCAGACAATAAGTTTCATGCCTTAACAAGCCATGATGAAATTGTTTATGTTCATGGGGCTTTAAAGGCTTTGGCTGCAGATCTCATGAAAATAGCCAATGATGTCAGATGGCTCGCCAGTGGACCTAGGAGCGGTATTGGGGAGCTTTCTATCCCCGCTAATGAACCGGGAAGCTCCATTATGCCAGGAAAGGTAAACCCGACACAAAGTGAAGCACTTACAATGATCGCATGTCAGGTTTTCGGCAATGATGCAACAATCGGTTTTGCCGCAAGCCAAGGGAATTTCGAATTAAATGTCTTTAAGCCAGTCATTATTTTCAACCTTATCCAAAGTTTTCGCCTTTTATCAGATGGAATGGATTCGTTTAATGAAAAATGCTTGCTAGGCCTAGAAGCTAATAAAGAGATTATTGCGGATCATGTAAATAGATCACTAATGCTTGTCACCGCTCTTAACCCTCATATTGGCTATGAAAAGGCAGCTGAGATTGCAAAGCTGGCATTTAAAGAAAATAATACTTTAAAAGAAGCGGCCCTGAAGACTGGGCATGTTACAAGTGAACAATTCGATTTGTGGGTAGATCCTTCAAAGATGGTATAGCTAAACCTATGGAAAAGCCCCCTTTTAGAAGGGGGCTAAAGCCATATCTTATTAAATTGTGTTTAACAAATTATTATTGTTGGTAACCGCCAAGTTGTTGCTCAGCCATTTGAACTAGGCGTTTTGTAATTTCTCCTCCAACAGATCCGTTGGCACGAGATGTAGTGTCAGCACCTAAGTTTACACCAAATTCGTTAGCAATCTCATACTTCATTTGGTCAAGTGCTTGTGCTACTCCTGGTACTAGTAATTGGTTTGAGGAATTGCTTCTTGTGTTGTTGTTCATAATTGGTTCATCTCCTCATTAAATTTTATTAGTATGGTTGGGTTAGCCGGAGTTGCACCGACACAAGATAAACTTGTTACCTCTAACTGGTTTAACCCATCGGTTAGTGGAAAGTTGTTTGTGTGTCTGTGTTTACTCTATATTATGGTGTTTTTCTGATCGCTTATTCTTTTTTTGTAGTGGGAATTGTTTCCTAATGGTTTTGTCATAACTATTAAAGTATTTACGAACGATAAGGTTATGGAAAATGAATGACATAATTAAGTATGGAGTGGGGGCATAGAAATGGCTATTTGTCCAATCTGTAATGGATTTGAGGAAATAAAGACAAAATGCTCATCTTGCG
Source organism: Bacillus sp. JJ1532 (assembly GCF_036965085.1). Lineage (NCBI taxonomy): Bacteria > Bacillati > Bacillota > Bacilli > Caryophanales > Bacillaceae > Bacillus > Bacillus sp. JJ1532. Next base: position 66,988 of record NZ_JBALOW010000008.1, on the reverse strand, counting down.
GTAATCGAGTTTACGATCAAGGAAGGGTTATGGATTATTACGATGATTATAGTGCATACATGCCTATTGATCTTATGAAATTGGAAAATGGCTATCCAACTGATTACTTAAACAAAGAATGCCCACATTTATTGAAATGTTTATCATGCGGAAATCAGGAGATCTCCTTGATCAAGGAATAATTTTTACTAAAAAATAGCACCCTCATTTTGAGAAAGTGCTATTTTTTGTCATGCTTAGTTATTCAGCTGTATATGGGGGATCTTCTTCGAAAAGATCTCTAGCTTCCTCAATATTAGTTGTTTCTTCCCTCATATGTACGGAACCGCCCGACATTCCTTCATTGATCATTCGATCAATGTCTAAATATGCCTTGTCTCGTCCTTCATAATGAGAATCATCTTTTACACTTTTTTTATCAGGCATCGCTGTATGCCTCCTTTGGATTTGATATGGCTTATCATTCCAAAGAAGTTATGAAAACATACTAATCACTGATCATAAACATGAAAAAGCATTAATTCATGAATTTGTTCCATTAATATAATCTCATCTTCTCCATTTGGCGTGTTTGAGGTCCATTCGATTTTACCATTTTGATGATAAATCCCATTAAATTTCTGTTTGTTAAAGTAAAAGGAAAATTTCCATCCTGGCAATTGTTTATTTTCGTATAAAGGCTTGTATTGAAAATGCGTTAACATATCACGGCCTCCTTTGCTTTTATCTTACACCTTTTTGTCAAACAACCCAATAATATAAATCACATGACATGAAAAACCAGTGTAATTCATTTAGTTGAAGGGAAGAAGAAGTATGTACACTTATTAAACGAAAAAGGAGTTGCTTAAATGAATAGAAATAAATGGGCTTTAACCACTTTAGCATTAGGAGCAGCGTACTTATTAAGGAATGATAAATCCCGCCAAAAATTAAAGAAACAGTTCCGCTCTTTTGCCGGACCAACTAAGAGAGCATAAATAAAAGCAGTCCACATAGGCTGATACCTTTTGTGGACTGCTGAATTAAAATCCTGCTAACTCAAGAAAAAGACAGGCCAAAGTTTGAAATCTTTTCCTTTCTATTTCCTGTTCATCAAAGCGCATTGGCTTGGAATTGATTTCGTATATCACATACTGGCCGTCTGCAGAGATTCCTGCATCTATTGAAAATTCGCCAAAAAAACCGATTTCCTTTGATAATAGCTTTCCTGCACGATTGGCTACTTCTACTATAAACTGATCATGCTCCTTCGATTGTAATTGTTTATAGGGCAGAATAATTCCGCCATTAGGAACATGAGTTGTTATATTTTGTTCCTTGGATTGCCGGATGCCTATGCCCGTTACGTTAAATTGATTATTTACATAATGGACAAGAATTCGAAAGTCAAACCGCTTTCCATTATATAACAATGGGTCGATCGCATTTTGGGCGATATACGATTTTTTTAAAAAAACCGAGTTCCACTTCATCCAAAAGGTATGAAAATCTTCATACAGATGTAATTCCTCATGCCCCTGCAATTTAATTGTGGAATCCTTATTTAAAGAAGCAAGGTAAATGCCCTTTCCTTTTGAACCTAATGATGGCTTTAAATATAATTGACGATGCATTTCAAAAAAATTCATTAGCGAAGGTTTTTCACAGATTTTTATAGTTTCTGGCATCAGCTTTTGGAAATAAGAATCCTTGGATAATACTTGATATAATTCATGTTTATCAAGGAAACACGTATTAAAAAAGGGAATGTTCTTGCTTTTGAAAAATTGATAAGCTTCATAAAATGAATCTGATTTTTCAATTCTGCGAAAAGGTACCCGATTATAGATAACATGTGGGATAGGGCATTGAACAGCGTACCATTTATCTTTAGTTGGATGATACATATATCCTTTTATTGAATGGTCGTTAATATTTTGGGGAGTAAAAACGATGGATATTCCGCCGTTTTTTATGATTTCTTTCTGAAGCTCTTTAAATAATCTGCCATTCCCAGTTACTTTATTATCCTTTTTTCTACCTGTTAAAATTCCAATTAAGGGAACTTCCTTCTGAGGTGAAATATGAAAGGAGAGGCTCCATGCGGGTGCGGAGCTAACCATTTGAACTGGGTGCTTATTGAAGCCTAATGTTTTCGATTGTTTATTAAGAGTAAACCAATTTTTAAGTTCAAGGTCATAAAAAATGCTCATCTAAAAACTTCCTCAGGACTCAAAATCGCCCTTTCAGCCAAAAATACAGCAAAGGATAAGGAAAGCTTTCTCGTTAGAAAATCAAATTCCTTCAACTCTGGATGTTTGAAAATGGATCTGCCCGGTTTAGAGTTAGCTTCGAATAGCCATACATTTCCTTGTCGATCGAGCCCGAGGTCAAATCCAATTTCACCAATTATACCTTCCATATTTTCTTCCAATGCTTTGCTTAATAACAGGGCAGCATTTGAAAGTTTTGTTTCTGCAAGCCTTTGTTCTTCTAAAGATGGAAAAACCTCGGCCATCGTTTGGATGACCCCACCGCTCTTAACATGCGTTGTCACACTTCCAGCCCCTGCTACTTTAGCTGCAATGGCCGTCACAACCCAATCTCCAAAATTATTTTTATTTGTGTGTATCCTAAAGTCAATTGGCCGTTGATCTTTTCGCAATAAATGAATTCCTTGCTGAACGAGCATTCGATTTAATTTTTTATCTGCAAAAACATGATTCATTAATCCTTCTAAGCTGTTATATTTCAGCAGCTTATTTTCTCCCTCATGGCTTCGGAATCTGCAAAAATAATAACCTTTTGCTTTATCATATAAGATTTGATGGATTCCTAAGCCGAGACTTCCGTTTATCGGCTTCACATACACATGCCCGTATTCGCTCAGCATTCTTTCAATTTCAGAAAATGAAACAAAGGGATGAGTTTCCGGTAAGAATTTTGCAATTGTGTCATCTTGAATTAGCCGGTCAAAAATATCTAATTTATTAAAAAAACCGGGATTATACCATGGGATTAAATATTCAGATTGCAGCCTTTCCTTTATATTTTTCTGCTCCGCTTTTCTTTCGCTTTTTCGGTTAGGCAGCCGATCATAAATAACGTTAGGAAAGGGAACCTCAAATGTCTTCCATCCATTATGGTGGTAAAATAATCCGTTTATTAATCCTTGCTCCCAATTAATATGCTGCTCCCCGAACACAAAGGGCATTGCACCAACAGCCTTTTTTACCGAAAGCAGCTTGGCAAAGAATAGGCTCCGTTCGCCGATTGGCCGCATCGGAAAAGGGGTAAAGCCTGATGTGAAAATGCCAACGAGTGGTCCAATAAAAAGAGTTTCATCATCATTGAAAATATGAAGAGGAACCTTTAAATCCGGAAGCTTTAGTTGCTCGGCGATATCCTTGCTAAGGCTTATCATTTCCTTGCTATTTGGCTGAATGTCTATTCTCGTTTCAATGGACTTTGACCCAAAAGCAATTTTTGATAGGTTTGTTTTCGGAACGGCTTCATTTGGGATATAGACTTGATGGGAGATGTCATGAAGAATTTCTACCTGATATTGTTTTCTCATTAATTTGTCTCCTTTCAAAATCTAATCTTTTGCCGTAAAGAAGGGGGGAAGTATATAATGGATCTTCCAAAGATGGATTAATCGTTATAGCAACCTTGCGTCCTGGCTTGGAGTTGATATCCAGTATCCAGATGGCATGATCTTTACTTATCCCAATATCCACGCCTAATTCAAAAAGCGGAGGAAAATGCTGTTCTAACATTTGTGGCAGGGATCTCAAAACTTCATTTATTTCATTATTTAGGTAATCTCTTTCTGAAGGAGGATATGCTGCCAGCCAATCCTCATAAGCAGAAACCGTTCCTCCCGCACTAATATTCGAAACGATCCCCTTTTCTTTACCTGTTCTTATCCCTTTGGCAATTTCCTTCCATTCTCCATATTCATTTTTTTGGAGCAGTACTCTAATATCAAAGGGCTGATTTCTATTGTTTGCAAGCTCCTTGTATTCCTGGATCAGATATTCTCTTTCTTTAATGAGGTAATCGATCCATGAAATGGCCTTCTCTTCATAAGGGAATTGGCGTGTAATCGTTTTATCTTGTTTGTCTGTTTGAACAATGATTTCATTATTTTTCTTTTCTAAATAGTAAATTCCTCTACCTTGAGAGCCATTTACTGGTTTCATCATGACAGGCTTATTCGGAATAAGGCGCTGAATGACATGTTGACCTGAAGTTACTTGACTCGATTTCAACAAGTAAGGTGATAGTATTGAATTTTCAAGCGCATGATACAATTCCAATTTATTTGGCAGACCGTATCCTAAAAATAATACTTCCTTTTTCGTTTTTAGCCATTTTACAATTGCTTTGCATTGTTTGGAATGAGGATCCTCTTTGTAGAAACAACGGTCATAAAGTATTTTAGGAAGAGGAAATTCACAAGCCTCCCATTCATTAGTGTTGGGATTAAAATAGTCCCCGTTCACATTTTCTGAAATGGGATTAATATTAGAGGGTACAAATCGATAACAGATCATTTCTAGCTGGTGTGCTCTTTTTGCGATTTCATTGAAATAATGTTTTTCATTAAACGTTTGCAACGTCATTAACCCAATTGACAGCATTAGTAATACCTCCTTGAAGTAAGACATAGATGTTGAGTTTAATAATCTTGGGACTCATTGTTACATGGAAAATGTTAATAAGGTGCAGTATTCTAGTAAAGCCTTTGTAGAGGGACGTATTTTATTTTCATTTTCTCCGAGGTTCTTGGAAGGCTTGGCATTTACCTCAATGATCCAAAGCTTTCCGCTTTCATCCACCCCGATATCTATCCCAAGCTCTCCCATCAAGCCATCGGAATGATGGCTTATAATAGACGAGGCTTCTACTGCAAGCTCCTTCATTAGTGCAAGCTGCTGGATGGCTGTCTTCCGATCCGATAATTTTGTTAAAACGTGAACAGGTTTCATGATTTCTCCGCCTCTTGCAATATTTGAAACAAACTGCTCCTCAGCTGATATTCTTGCTACTGCGGAGGTAGCCTTCCAGGAATTTTGTAAATTTCGATGACAAAGGATTCGAAAATCCAACTGGTTATTTTTGTATTTTATTAAAGGGATTCCTTGTTGCACAATATAGGTTCTCTTCTCAAGAAATGGCTGAATCCATTTGAAAAACTCGCTGTACGTATTAAACAAATACGTGTGGTCCCGCCCCTTGGCAGTAGATAATTCTGCTTGGAGCGAATTATTAATTTTTGAAAGCTTTATTATATTTCTGCCTTGGCTTCCATGGATAGGCTTTATAAAAATCGAATCGTATTTCATCTTTAATTCTTCCAAGGATTGCTCTGTTGCTAGTAATGTTTCCGGAAGAAAAGGATGCAAATACTCTTCGGAGATTAATAAATCATTGACCGTGTTTTTAGTGAGAAAATGATCATTAAATATAGGAATATTGTGTAAGAAAACAGCCTTCTTAAATTTTTGGAAAAATAAGCTTGCTTCAAGCCTACGTGAATGTATACGATTATAGATGACATTAGGGAGAGGGACAGGAGAATTATGCCAGCTTTCATCTAGTAGATAATAGCCGTTCATGATCCCATCCGAGTAATCGGTTAATGAAAAAACATAGAAAAAGCCGCCTATTTCCGATACTACATCGTGCATTTCCTTGCAAAAACTATGGATGGAGCGAAAATGAGGTTCCAACTCTTCCGAGAAGCTTATTTCAGTCAATAAGCCAATTACCGGACCAATAGTAAGGGTATTTTCCTTTTTGGAATAATGTGCAATAAATTGTGTTACCTGTATAGGCAGCATCAACTCTCGGAACAAATCTTCACTCATGATGATTTCATCCTTTGTAATAGGAGCACTCTCGATCATGACAGAAATGCGATTGTTTCCCACAGCAACATCAAATGTTTTAGCTTCATCTATTCTCCAATAATGAATGAGGGAATGGCTAATTTTTATTGAGTGGTCCATATATTGAAACGATTTGGCTGGAACAATCGTAATAGGTAATAATGATAAATTCATGATCATTCCTCATTTTTGAATTTTTTGCCGCAGATTAACGGGCTGTAAGACTCCCATTTGAAGGAGTTGCCGAAACATATTATTCTATAATGGGAGATCAAACAGCCCGTAAAGGCCCGATAATAGGAACACTGACTAAGAACGCCACGTCCTGTGGCAACGTCTGTGTGACCCACATCCTGTGGGCCGCAACTAACATTCTGCGGGGGATGAAGGAACTCCCCCACAGAATGAAGTTTCACTAACGCATTAATAATGAAAAAATAGGCAAAAGCTGATAAAGTATCGTATGTAAAAAAGGTTAAAATTGTGCGCAAGTCCAGATGGAAGGTAGATGTTCAATCACATGAAAATTTTATTGACAATTTTATTAATGGTAACTATTGGGGCAGTTATTAATGGGTTCACCAATTACCTTGCCATAAAAATGCTATTTAGGCCTTATAAAGCTTTATATATTGGAAAGTGGAGAGTTCCATTTACACCCGGTTTAATCCCAAGGCGCCGAGACGAGCTTGCAGTACAAATGGGGAAGATGGTCGTTAACCATCTTTTAACACCTGAAAGTATTAAAAGGAAATTTTTAAATGACAATTTTCAAAAGGAAATGACAGCAGTTGTTCAAAGGGAACTGGATAATTTCTTAATTAGTGAGAAAAGCCCTGCACAATTATTGGATAACTTAGGGATAAAAAATGTCCACGAGAAAACAGAAAAGCGTTTGAATGAGGTTGTTGAGCAAAAATTTGAAAGTATACTGGAGAAATATCGAGATCAGCCATTAAAAGTAATAATCCCAGAAAAAATAATCGAAAAAGTAAATGGAAAAATCCCTGAAATCAGCAAGTTTATTCTTCAAAAAGGGGTTGATTATTTTTCAAGCTTTGAAGGTAATTTGCGAATTCAGAAAATGGCCGATGATTTTTTAAAGGAACGAAGCGGTGTTCTTGGAAGTATGATGCAAATGTTTATGGGAAACATCAATATAGCTGATAAGATACAGCCGGAAATTATCAAGTTTTTAAAGAATGAGGGTACAGCTGATATAATCACTTCACTAATAAAAAAAGAATGGGATAAAATCCTTGAATGGGAAGCTGCTAAGATTGAAGAGCAATTTAATAAAGAAGAAATCCTTTCTTTTGTGAAGAAAAGTGTTAATAATGTCATAAAATTAGAACAATTATTTCATGCACCGATTTCTAAATTGAGTGAAGCTTACCGGTCAGAAATCATTGATTCAATGGTGCCCAAGGGTGTTGAGTTTTTTGGAGAATGGCTAACTATCCGGGTAGATGTGTTAATGGAGAGGCTTCGATTACAAGAAATTATTCGGGAGCAAGTAGAAGCATTCTCTGTCGAGAGACTGGAAGAAATGGTACTAACCATTATTAATAGCGAATTAAAAATGATTACACTTCTAGGGGCATTGCTTGGTGGAATTATTGGTCTATTTCAAGGGATTTTGGCCATTCTGCTTTAGAGCAGTTTACCAATTATCAGATACACACCTCGCAATGAATGGCATAGTTTGGTATAGTGAAGTGATTGCCCAAAATGGAAAGGGGATTCAAAAGATGGCAGTTAATTTATTTAATATCGCAGGTGAACTTGAGAGAGCAGTAAGGCAAAGCAATGAATATTTAATTTTGAAGCAAGCTTATGCTGAGGTCAATGCTGATCCATCAGCAAAGGCGATGTTTGATAACTTTCGCCATATTCAAATGCAGCTTCAACAAAAACAAATGATGGGGCAGGATATATCTCAGGCAGAGGTTGAGCAGGCACAAAAATCTGTAGCACTCGTACAGCAAAATCCTAAAATAGCCAAGCTAATGGAAGCAGAGCAGAGGATGAGCATGCTTATTGCTGAGTTAAATAAAATCATTATGAAACCACTTGAAGAATTATATGGACCACTAGGTTAATTCCATATTTGGATATGAAAACCGCTCCTTATTTTAGGAGCGGTTTTTCATATATAATTATTGAGTTGATTCTTTAAAACCTGCCGCCAAGCTGCTGCTCAGCCATTTGTACAAGGCGCTTCGTAATTTCTCCACCAACTGAACCATTAGCTCTTGAAGATGTTTCTGGGCCAAGGTTCACACCGAATTCTGTTGCAATTTCGTACTTCATTTGCTCAATTGCCTGAGAAACTCCTGGTACTACTAGCTGATTTGAATTGTTGCTTCTTGCCATGTAAATCATCTCCTTTGGTGTAATTAAATGTTACAATCCTATTTTTAATTGAATAATTACTCTTTATACATTTTTTAAATTGGTAAATTTTTCAGGGGATGAAGTTTTCACAGGGATTGTTCTATTCCTTTTTCTCCTTTCATAAAAGTGTAATAGGACAATTTTACACTCCACGAATAGGGGGCAATATGATGATTTACAGGCTGTTAGCGTTAAATATTGATGGCACTCTTCTTCAATCAAATGGAAGACTTCATAAATCTACAAAAGAAGCGATCGAATATGTGCAGCAAAAAGGTATCTATGTAACACTAGTAACGGCAAGAAGCTTTCCATCCGCAAAAAAAGTGGCAAAAGCACTAAAATTAGACTCATCCATTGTCGCACATAGTGGAGCTTATATTGCCAGCTCACGGGATAAACCCATTTTTGTCAGGCGGATTGCAGAGGATGTAACTTATGAAATTGTGAGGTTGCTTGAAGGATTTTCCTGTCAGATTCGATTGGTTCATGAAAAATATTCGTTAGCCAACAAATCTAAGCTAAATCATAATATGCTGGCTAAGACCGTCTTTTCATCAGGAGATCCGATTTTTTATTCTCAGCAATTTGTCGATTCCTTAAGTGATACGATCCTCGATGCCCCTGCCAATCCTCCGAAAATAGAAGTTTATTTTGAGGATGAAACAGATCAATTGGATGCAACGGCAGCCATAAAAGGGATGTTTTCAGAAATTGATATTCTCCAGCTGAACAATCTCCGTATCGATATAATACCAGCTGGAGTTTCCAAGCTTAATGGTTTGTTGTATTTAGGAGACCACTTAGATATTGCCCGCAGTGAAATGGTTGTGATTGGGGATGGCCTCGATGATCTTGGCATGATTGAAGCTGCCGGACTCGGTGTTGCCATGGGAAATGCACCTGTAGAAGTTAAAAAAGCAGCGGATTGGGTCACACGTTTGAATAATCAGCACGGCGTCACCTATATGGTGAAGGAGCATTTCAGAAAGCAGCATCCGATTGAATTTTTGAAGAAAATGAATTTATTGAAATAGTTTTATTCAAAAGGAGTTGATCTTAACAGATCAGCTCTTTACATATTGACCTTAAATAATCATTTCTGTACACTTAAATAGGTTCATAATAATACAATTCTAACTGCCATCAAATCTATTTTGATGGTAGTTTCACTATATTGATAAAAAGGTGATTGCATTGCAAATTTTAGTTACAGGGTTACAAGATGAGCGGTTTCTGCGTCCGCTTCAACTGATCGCAAATTTATTTTTTGAGGAATGCCAAGTGTCCTTGAATTCTCATCATGATGAGGATTTAAAGATCGTTATTAATCTGGAAGCAAAAGAATCTGTTCGTGTTAAAGCTTCGCTTACAGATCGGGATAGGATGGAGAAGGCAGCATCCTATGAAGCTTTATTAATAGATACAGAGTCAGAGAAAGAGTATTTTAAGCAAATTAAAACTGCCGTTTCCCATGTATATTTAAAGGTTCTACAAGAGTGGACTGGCATTAGTCAAAAGTGGGGAATCCTTACTGGAATCCGTCCAACAAAGCTTCTGCATCGCCATATGAAAATGAAAACACCTATGGCCGAGGCACATCATCAATTAAAAGAGGATTACTTAATTACAGATGAAAAGATCCAGCTTATGCAGCAAATTGTTGACAGGCAACTGACTGTTGTACCTGACCTTTATGAGCTTCAAAATGAAGTCAGCATTTATATTGGAATTCCATTCTGCCCAACAAAGTGTGCCTATTGTACATTCCCGGCTTATGCCATTAATGGACGGCAAGGGTCTGTTGATTCATTCTTAGGAGGTCTTCATTATGAAATGAGGAAGGTTGGGGACTGGCTTAAAGAAAATAAGGTGAAAATCACGACAGTTTACTACGGCGGGGGCACCCCTACAAGTATTACCGCTGAAGAGATGGATATGCTTTATGAAGAAATGTATACCTCATTCCCTGATGTGGAAAAGATACGTGAAATTACCGTTGAAGCAGGAAGGCCGGACACGATCACAACTGAAAAGCTCGAAGTGTTAAAAAAGTGGAAAATAGATCGGATTAGCATTAATCCGCAGTCCTATATTCAGGAAACATTAAAAGCGATTGGAAGACATCATACTGTTGAAGAAACGATAGAAAAGTTCCATTTAGCACGAAATATGGGCATGAATAATATTAATATGGATTTAATTATTGGGCTCCCAGGTGAAGGCATGCCGGAATTTTCACACACACTAAGTGAAACAGAAAAGCTCTTGCCAGAATCGCTTACTGTGCATACTCTTTCTTTCAAACGTGCTTCCGAAATGACGAAAAACAAGGAAAAATACAAGGTAGCCGATCGAAATGAAATTGAAAAGATGATGGACACGGCTGAGAATTGGACAAAAGAGCATAACTATACCCCATATTATTTATATAGACAAAAAAATATCCTTGGCAATCTTGAGAATGTTGGCTACTCACTTCCCGGTCAGGACAGTATCTATAATATTATGATCATGGAAGAGCAGCAGACGATAATTGGTCTGGGTTGTGGCGCAGCTAGTAAATTTGTCCATCCGACCACAGGGAAAATCACACAATTTGCCAATCCGAAGGACCCAAAAACATACAATGAAAGCTTTGAGAAATACACAGATGAGAAGTTGAGATTATTAAGTGAATTATTTGATACACAAGAAACCCTTGTTTAAAACAGCAGGGGTTTTTCTTAATGATGATATTTTTGAAAATTTAGAAAATAAGAAGGGTTTTTCTAAATTAAATAGAATGTTTTAGGTACAAAAGATCATACACTTCATTGAATAGAATGTAAGCGCTTAATTTAAGGGAGGAATCGAATATGATGATGCAAACACCTTTAACAATGACGCAAATGATCAAGAGAGCGGAAAGATTTTTTCCAAAGAAACAGGTTGTATCAAGAACAGCGAGCGGGATTCAGCGGTTTACATATAAGCAGATAGCTGACCGGACAAGAAGGCTTGCTGAAAGTCTCCAAAAGCTAGGAGTGGAAAGAGGAGATAAGATAGGGACTCTAGCTTGGAATCACCACCGCCATTTGGAAGCGTATTTTGCGATTCCATGCAGCGGGGCCGTACTCCATACGATTAATATTCGCCTATCTCCGCAGCATATTGTTTTTATTATTAATCATGCAGAGGATAAAGTTCTTTTAATTGACTCAGATATCCTCCCGTTGATTGAAGCAGTAAAGGACAAGTTGCCGAATGTGAAAGCATTTATCATCATGACGGATGATGAAGAGCTTCCTGAAACAACTTTATCTCCTGTTTACCATTACGAGCAGTTACTTGAAGAGGCTACGGGTGACTATGATTATCCAGATGATCTTGATGAAAATGCTCCAGCTGGCATGTGCTATACGTCAGCCACGACAGGGAATCCAAAAGGTGTCATCTATTCTCATCGCGGAATCGTCCTTCACAGTATGGCATTAGGAATGGCAGATAGTGCGGGGGTTAGTGAGAAGGATATTGCCATGCCGGTCGTTCCGATGTTTCATGTTAATGCATGGGGATTGCCGTTTGCAGCTGTTTGGTTTGGCACAAACCTAGTTATGCCGGGTCCGTATTTTACTCCAAGGCTATTAGCTGAACTCATTCAAGAGGAAAAGGTGACCATAACAGCAGGTGTTCCAACGATTTGGCTGGGATTATTAAAGGAGCTTGACGAAAACAAGTATGATATGAGCTCACTGCGTTCAGTCCTATGTGGCGGTTCTGCAGCACCGAAAGGGATGATCAAAGCCTTTGAACAAAAGCACAATATTCCTTTCATGCATGCTTATGGGATGACTGAAACGAGTCCATTAGTCGTAATTTCTACCTTAAAAAGCTATCAGGAAGAGCTTTCCTATGAGGAGCGTCTAGACTTGAAAGCAAAGCAGGGCATTCTCGTTCCAGGACTTGAAATGAAAATTGTCGGGAAGGATGGAGAAGCAGCTTGGGATGGAAAGGAAATGGGGGAGCTTGCTATTCGGGGACCTTGGATTGCCTCAGAATATTATAAGGACGAACGAACGTCTGAGGCGTTTCGTGATGGGTGGCTCTACACAGGGGATGTGGTCACCATTGATGAGGAAGGCTTTATGAAAATTGTCGACCGAACGATGGATTTGATTAAGAGTGGCGGAGAGTGGATTTCCTCTGTTGATATTGAAAACGCCTTGATGGCACATGAGGCTGTCTTTGAGGCAGCTGTAGTAGCTGTACCTCATGAAGAATGGCAGGAGCGTCCAGTTGCGTGTATAGTCCTAAAAGAAGCTTATCAAGGTAAAGTAGACAAACAAGAAATATTGGAATTTTTAAAGCCGCAATTTGCCAAATGGTGGCTTCCAGATGAGATATTATTCTTAAATGAAATTCCGAAAACCTCCGTTGGCAAGTTTCTGAAGATGGCACTAAGAGATCAGGTACAAAAGGATCTGACCGAGACAAAATAGGTAAAGTATGCGGCCGTATTTTTTTACGGTCGTTTCTCATTTTGGCTGTTCAAATTATTATCAAAAATATTATGAATAATCGTTCATTTAAGTTTTTAAATTTGATGAAAGTCATTATAATTAGATTTAAAGAAAGGGAGGGGTTAGATTGACTATTGACTTTGGAACTGAAACAGTAAATTTGGTAATTCATGGGCGTGTGGCTAAAATTGAGCTGAACAGACCAGATTCCCTTAATGCGTTAAGCGTAGAAATGCTTAAGGATCTGGCTGCTGTATTAAAGAAGGTTACTACTGTTGATGAGGTTGATATTGTTGTCTTGACAGGAAAAGGACGGGCTTTCTGTTCAGGGGGAGACATTAAAACGATGTTATCGTCAACTGATAAAAGTGCCTTTCCTGAAGTGATGGATAGCATTAGTACAGTCGTAAAAGAGCTTTATTGCATGCCTAAATTAACAATTAGTGCAATTTCGGGTGCAGCTGCAGGTCTTGGTCTTAGCCTTGCCTTAGCGACTGATTATGTGATAGCTGAGAAATCGAGCAAGATTGCGATGAATTTTATTGGAATCGCCTTAATTCCTGATGGTGCGGCCCATTATTTCTTAGAAAAGCGTCTTGGAGAAGATAAAGCAAAGCACCTCATTTGGGAAGGGAGGCCATTAGCTGCTGATGAGGCTTACCAGCTAGGTCTTATTCATGAGGCAGTTGAAGAGGAGCTGAACAATGTACTAGACAAAAAAATAAATACTTGGCTAAGAAGCCCAGTAAAAGCCATGATTGAAACGAAAAAAATCTTTATAGAAAAAAACCTCCCAGAACTAAATAAAATCCTCGAGCTTGAAAAAGCGGGTCAGTATAAAATGACGCAAACGCAAGATCACCAAGAGGGCATTCAAGCGTTCATCGAAAAAAGAAAACCTGTATTTATCGGAAAATAATGTGAGCGAAAAGCAAAAAAGGTTAGCTTCAGTTCTTTTTTGCTATCGCCATTTAAGTCAATTAAGAATGAAATAAAATGAGTTTCCCAGAAGGAGAAGTGCAGCGATATGTTTTTTCATCGAAGCCTTTTTCCTTTATCATTTGCTCGCTCTTCCCTTTTGCCTCTATATCATCTCCTGCTTGAAAGGCCTCGTCTAAAAGCTTTTCTCCACTTTTTTCAAAAACAGTTAATTTATATGTCTTCATAAAAAATCCTCCTTGATCCTAATAATAGTGATTACTATTATTTTTCCATAATTTTCGGATTTGTGCAAAGTCTTTATTAATGGAGATCAAATAGGAAAAAATGAAAAAGTATTTGAACCTTTTTTCTATATTAATCGTATAAGTAAGAGGATAGGAGGAGTATGAAATGGGATTAAAATTAGAGCATGTAACAAAGCGCTTTGGAAAGTTTACAGCTGTTGATGACCTTTCAATAACGATTCCCGAAAAAGAAATGTTTGGCTTTCTTGGGGCGAACGGAGCGGGAAAAACGACAACTTTTCGAATGATTCTTGGCTTAATTGATGCAAGTGAAGGGAATATCACATGGGACGGAAAACGGATTGATTATTCTACTAGTCCGATTATTGGGTACCTGCCAGAGGAAAGAGGGTTATACCCGAAGCTTAAGGTTAAGGATCAAATTGTTTATTTAGCGAGATTAAGGGGAATGCATAAACAAGAAATATTGAAGGAGCTTGACTACTGGCTGAACCGGTTTAAAGTACCTGAATATGTGGATAAAAAAGTCGAGGAGCTTTCTAAGGGGAACCAACAAAAAATCCAATTTATTACAGCGGTCATACATAAACCAAAATTATTAATTCTCGATGAACCTTTTAGCGGTTTAGATCCAGTAAATGTGGAACAGCTTAAAGATGCTGTTATTGAATTGAAGAATAAAGGGACTACGATTGTTTTCTCTTCCCATCGCATGGAGCATGTGGAAGAAATGTGTGAGCATTTGTGCATCATGCATAGAGGGAAGCCAGTTGTGAAAGGGGCCCTAAAAGAAATCAAACGTTCATTCGGGAAAAAGAATTTAGTTATTCATGCTGACTTCAGCCTTGAGTATTTAAAGAATTATCCTGGCGTTTCAAGGGCTCGGCAAACGACTGAAGGCATCCATTTGCAAATCGAAAGTGAAGACATTGCAGAGAGAGTCTTGAAGGAGATTGTTGGAAAAGGATTTATTCGAAAGTTTGCACTTGAAGAGCCTTCATTGAATGATATTTTTATTGAGAAGGTGGGTGCTTCCTATGAGTAATTTTTGGATCATTCTTGGTCATACATACTTTTCCAAGCTCAAAACAAAATCATTTATTATTACAACGCTTATCACAGTGCTAATTGTAGCGTGCCTAACTAATATGTCTAGAATTATGGACTTTTTCAATAAAGGTGAAGGATCTGAAGAAACGATTGCTGTCATAGACGAAACGGGAGAACTAATCAATCCTTTATTGAACCAATTGAAAATGAACAATAGTGATATTCAGCTTAAAACCTTTAATGGTAGTGTAAAAGATGCAGAAAACGCAGTGAAAATGGATGAATATGAAGGCTTGCTCATCCTATCCCATAATCCGGAAGGGTTGCCGGAAGCCGCTTATAAAGCAAGAAGCATTGCTGATACTGCACTTTCTTCAGAACTTCAGCACTACTTGCAGCAAATAAAGACAGAGCTTGCAGCTTCAAAAATAAATTTATCTCAGGATCAATTAGGCAAGCTCTATGAGCCAGTTTCCTTTAGTAAAATCGCACTTGAAGAAAATGCAAAAACGGAAGAAGAATTAAACCAGGCAAGAGGGCTCGTCTATGTCCTGCTCTTTATCATTTATTTCGCTGTTATTTTATACGCGAATATGATTGCCATGGAGGTTGCTACAGAAAAATCCTCACGTGTAATGGAAATTCTTATTTCAAGCGTAGCACCTGTTAAGCAAATGTTTGCAAAGATTATTGGAATAGCATTGCTTAGTTTAACGCAAATGGGAATTATCCTAGTTGTTGGTTTTTATTTTGTAAAGAGAAATATGGAAAGCATGCAAGGCGGTTTTTTCGAAGTTTTCGGGTTTAGTGATATTCCGATTTCGTCTATTATTTATGCTCTCGTATTCTTTTTACTAGGATACTTCTTATATGCAACATTAGCTGCATTTCTTGGATCGCTTGTCAGCCGGATTGAAGATGTCCAACAAATGATTATGCCGATGACGATGCTTGTTGTGGCAGGATTTATGATATCCATGTTTGGACTAAGCCAGCCGGATACGTCTTTTATGACGATTGCCTCTTATATTCCATTTTTCACGCCGATGCTTATGTTTATGCGGGTAGGAATGCTGACATTGCCAGTCTGGGAGCCGTTATTAGGCATTGCGATATTGATCATCACGATTGTAATTTTGGCCATATTCGGTGCAAAGGTATATAAAGGGGGAGTTCTCATGTATGGCAAATCAAACTCCTTTAAGGATATTAAAAAGGCTTTGCAGCTTACGAAAAATGAATAAAAGATTAAAAGGCTCTGCACAGTGCAGAGCCTTCTTTTATGCAAACACCATCTGCACCCAGTAATAGAGAAGAAACAATGTAACGATTGTAGAGATTGGAATGACAAGGATGGATACACTAAGATAGTCCTTCCATTTTATTTTAATTTTATATTTCCTCAATATATGCATCCAAATGAGGGAAGCGAGTGTCCCGATTGGCAGTAATAAGGATCCCATATCGCTGCCAATAATATTAGCTAAATAAATGGTCTTTAATGTAATCGCATCTAGTCCCATTTCAGTCAAAGTAATGGTCCCGATCATTAATGCTGGGTGGTTATTAAATATGTTGGAAAGGATGGAAACGAGTCCGCCCATTATAAAGCTTGCTTGAAACAATCCTCTATTTACAATTGGTTCAAAAGTTTGAACGAGTAATTCTGTAAGCCCCACATTATTAAGCCCATAAATGATCACATACATTGAAAAAGCAAATATGAGAATATGCCATGGTGTTTTCTTTATGATATCTACTGGATTTGTTCCTAAATGATACCATCTCCACATAAGTAAGCCGAGTGATCCTAATACAGCGACTAATTCAATCGGAATAGCTAAATAGGATGCAACGAAAAGCAAGCAGCGCATGACGAAAACAAATAATAATACTTTTAACATTAGTTTTGTTCTCTTCTTTTTCGTTTCAACAGATAGTGACTTTTTTAGAGGATGAAAATGCTTTGTGAAAAAAACCTCGTCTATTTCATCCTTTGTGGCCGGCAATTGCTTTGGAAGCTTCTTCTTTAAAACTAGAAACATAATCGTTGCCATAAATAATAATCCCAATGTCGCTGGTACAAACATCATGGCCGTATGCATATATAACGACATGTCTATAATTTTTAAAGCTATTAAATTGACAATATTACTTACGCCGATTGGTGCACTAGATGCAGTAGCGATTAAAGCTCCACTCAATAAATAGGGGATCATTTGATGTGGTTTTAGCCGTAGATTTCTAAGAAGGATGATTAATAGAGGAGTGGTAATTAGGATGCTGCCATCATTATTAAATAATAGTGTCATTAAGAAACATAGTAATTGAATATACCAATATAGCCTATAGCCAGAGCCCCTTGATAAATTTGCAAGTCTGGCAGCTGCCCAGTGAAAAAATCCAAAGCTTTCTAGTATGACAGCCATGACAATGGTTGCCATAATCGTAATTGAGGCACCGCCAATTTTATCTATAATATCGAGAATGTTTGCTTTTGATACAATCCCGGTAAGTAAAATAATCAGGGCTCCAACAGAAGCTGGCCACGCCTCATTTAACCCTTTTGGTCTCCAAAAAATGACTAACATTGTGACAATAAAGACAAATATAGTCATACCAATTTCGAAAGTCATGTTATTTCTCTCCTTATACTCGAAAGGACATCTACCCTGCGTGTCCTATATACCATATTTATATTCATCCTAATGAAGCGGGGTATGGACAAACATCCATTTTAGTCAAAAAGTATGTTTATCCATATAAGCAAGATGCCTACAGAGGATAGGAGACTATGTATGCAAATCTTGTTAATAGCGGAGAAATTTTAAGAAAGAATAGTCTTTGATCTTATCTAAAATGTTTAGATTGTAAGAACGTGCATTCGTATTTAGAATAGGGTAAAATTAGGGGAAAAAGATCGAGAGGTTATCAAATGAAAAAGCTGACATTTATCCATGCTGCAGATTTGCATTTGGATAGTCCAATGATTGGGTTAATGAACTTGCCCCAGAAAATATTTAGTAAACTTCAAGACAGCACTTTTGAGGCATTAAAGACAGTTATAGACAATGCCTTAATCCATCAAGTGGATTTTGTCATTATTGCAGGTGATTTATTTGATGGGGAGAATCGCAGTATTCGTGCCCAGATTAGATTTTGTAAAGAAATGGAGCGCCTGAATGAAAAAAATATTCCAGTGTATGTTGTTCATGGAAATCACGACCATATGGAAGGAAATTGGACACATCTAGCCATGCCAAATAATGTCCACATTTTCTCTCATGAGATAGAGGGAGTCAGGTTTGTTAAGAATGAAAATGTGTCTGTCCATCTTTATGGATTCAGCTATCCTAGAAGGCATGTGTACGATAAAATGATCAATCATTATAAAAAGAAACAGGGAGCGGATTTTCATATTGGGATTCTCCATGGTCATTTGGAAGGGAATAACGAACACGATAAATATGCCCCTTTTTCGATCAAGGATTTACTTGATAAGGAATTTGACTATTGGGCTCTTGGCCACATACATAAACGCCAAACCTTGCATACATTTCCTCCAGTTATTTACTCAGGAAATGTTCAAGGAAGGAATCGAAAGGAGACAGGGAGTAAGGGCTGTTACTTAGTTCAATTAACAGAGGAAGAGGCGGAGCTGCAGTTTATTGAAACTTCAGCAGTTCTTTGGGAGGAAGTGAAAGTAGATGTCTCCAAGGCTTCATCATTTCAAGAGATATATGACATTTGCAAAAGTCTAATGCAGGAGATTAGGGTAGAAAATAAAGGAACCATTGTATCGTTGGACTTAAATGATGTTAATCTGCCAAAACAGGATATGAGTAGCATAACGAATGGGGATTTATTAGATGCTTTGCAGGAAGATGAATGGGAAGAAGAGGCGTTTGTTTGGGTTTCTAGCTTAACAATAAATGAAAAAGCCGATTGGAATCGAGAGCAATTGGCAAATGAATCGGAATTTTACGCGGAGCTTTTTATGACAGCAGACCAATATGACATCTTAGACAGCAGCATTTCAACTTTATTTAGTCATCCAGATGCAAGAAGGCTTCTGCACAGTATATCAGATGAGGAGAAAAGTGAGATTGCCAAAGAGGCAGAGAGACTATTAGTTAATATGTTATATAAGCAATAGGAGGTGATTGGATGAAAATTAAGGATATCCATATTTATGGTTTTGGGAAATTTACAGATTTGAAAATGACTAATATGCATGAGTTTCAAGTTCTATTTGGAGAAAATGAGGCGGGGAAGTCAACGATTATGTCATTTATTCATAGTATTTTATTTGGATTCCCAACGAAGCTTCAATCAGAGCTGAGATATGAACCAAAAGAGGGCACAAAATACGGCGGCAGGATGACTGTAGATATAGACGAAAAAGGGATCGTGATCATAGAAAGGGTTAAAGGGAAAGCCTCGGGAGATGTAAATGTGATGCTTGAGGATGGAACTAGGGGAGGAGAAGAGCTTCTTAGAGACCTTCTACATCGTGTTAATAAAACCTTATTTCAATCGATTTTTTCATTTAGTATACATGGTATTCAAAATGTACATCAAATAAAAGGAGAAGATCTAGGGAAATTCCTATTTTCGGCTGGAGCTTTAGGAACAGATCAGCTTGTTCGTGCTGAAAATTCATTGCAAAAGGAAATGGATAGCCGCTTTAAACCAAATGGCAAAAAACCATACTTAAATGAAAAGCTTAGAGAGCTAAAGCATCTGCGCAGTGAATTAAAAAAGGCTGAGCAGCAAAATGAGCATTATTGGAAACTCAAAAGTGAAAAAGAACGTTTAGAAAAAGAACTGACAGATACACAAGCAGAACAAGCCCTGCTCCATTCGATGAAACTAAAATTAGAAGCCTGGATGCAAATTCAGCCGCTCAAGCTAGAGGAAATGGCCATTTTAGAGGAATTAAAGGAGTATGAGGATATTCAATTTCCAATTGATGGTCATTTAAAATTAGAAAGAATTGAAGAACTGATGAAGCCATTGGAAGGGTATATTTCTAGCCTTACCGATCGGCTGTCTGTTTTAGCAGAGGAGATTAGAAGTAACACACCTGATATCAATCTGCTAGGTCAGGAGCATGAAATCATGAGGGCTGTCGAAAGCCTATCTTTATATGAAAGGCTTGAACAGGAAGAAAAGGAACTGCAAGAAAGGTGTGCACAGCTAAAGGACGAAGAATTAAGTTTAAGAGAAAAGCTTCATTTAAACATTGAAGAGGAAGATTTAATCTCCATAAATACAAGTGTCTTCATGAAAGAAAAAGTCAAAAACGCTCAGGAAAAATATCGGCGGCTCGATTTGAAAAAAATTGACCTTGATGAAAGATTTAATAATGAAAAGCAGATGCTTGAGGAAATCGAAGATAAAATAAAGGAGTATGAAAAAAAGCTTCAGTCTGAAACAGAAAGAAAAGCTTTGGAAGAAAACATTCGGAGAAAAAGAGTTCAGGAAAGGACTCAATTCACAATATTTTCGATACTTTTTTCCGTCTTGATTGCTTGGGGGATATTCGAATCAACATTACCAATCATTTTGCTTGGTGTCATTGGACTTGTTTTTTCAATTTATCTGTTTAATAAGAAATCGGCAAATGCGGATCATGACATTGTTAAAGACAGGAATCAATTAGGACAGCTGACTCAGTTCAAAGTTCAATGGACAGAAAGAAATGCTCAATATGAAAGGGTATTATTGGACTATGAAACTTGGGAAAATGAAATGGTTAAGGCTGAAATGGAAATGATCGAACTTGGAAAAGGCTTGTTTTTGCCTAGAGAAATTGCCCTTGCCCATTTATCTGATGCCTTTGAGCTAATCGAACAGCTAAAAAAGCTTTATCGTGAAAAGAAAATGGCTATTGATAGGCATCAATTAATTACAGCAAAAATTAATGAAATCGTTGAAGCTATCGAGCATCAATGTAATGAGTTTTTAGGATTGACTTATTCGAGCATTCAAGAAATGGCATATACGTTAAGAAAACGATTAAAGGAAGAAATCGAAAAGAATATGGCTTATGAAGGAAGAAAGGAAAAGTTTAATGAACTAAAGGAAGAAAGACAGAAATATCAGCTAGAATGGAATCATTTCAAACGGAAAAAAGAAGAGCTATTTCAACAAGCATTTGTAACAACTGAAAAGTCTTTCCGGGAAACTGGAAAACTTGATGAGAGGAAACGGACGCTCGAGGAACAATTGCTTCATTTACAGAGGCAGTTAAAGATTGCCACGTTAAATGAACAGGAAATGGAATCTTTTCGGGAAATTGCTGATTTAGATGAACGAATTTACAGCAATACAACAAAGCATAAAATACATGAAGAAAATATTCCTATATTGCAAAGCGACATCGCAAAGGTAAAATATGAAATTCAATTGTTAGAAGAAGGAGGCACTTATGCTGATTTATTACATTTATATAAGCATAAGCAGTCAGAATTAGACATAGGGGCACGTGAATGGGCCAAATTTGCTCTGGCAAAGGATATGTTAAATCATACGATTGAACGATTTAAAAATGAGAGACTTCCGAAAATGCTTGAAAAAGCAGAGGAAAATCTGAAGTATTTAACAGATGGCAGATACATAAAAATCTTTCCAAAACAAGAGGGAAGCGGATTCCTTATACAAAGGAAGGATCAGCAATTATTTGAAGCCAATGAGCTAAGCCAAGCAACGGCCGAACTGGTTTATGTGTCATTAAGGCTTGCTTTAGCAGTTACCATTTATGGAAAGTTCTCTTTTCCTATCATTATTGATGACAGCTTTGTTAATTTTGACCAACATCGAACAAAGAAAGTTATTCAATTGCTTAAGCAATTAAACGGGCGCCAGGTTCTGTTTTTTACTTGCCATCAGCATTTATTAACCTATTTCTTAGATGAGCAGATCGTTGAAGTTGGTAAAGAGATGGGAATGCCAATAAACTGAAAGGGAATCAATAGGTTATCCATCGATTTCTGTTAGACTCTTATCTGTCTATGATATACTATTTTAATAGAAAGGAGCGTTGGACCACTTATGTCAAAAGGAATTGTCTATTATGAAGTTGGTGAACAGATCGAACTTTTTTTATTGATAAAAAATGCAACAAAAGGAATTGCAAGTAATGGAAAGCCTTTTTTAACCCTTATTTTTCAAGATCAGAGTGGAGAAATAGAGGCGAAGCTTTGGGATGTGTCTGACGGTGATGAAAAGATCTATATGCCGGAGACCATTGTTAAAGTTTCGGGTGATATATTAAACTATCGGGGGCGTAATCAGCTCAGAATTAGACAAATACGCCCAGCCTCCTCAAGTGATTCTGTTAAACTGGCTGATTTTCTTGAAACAGCCCCTTTAAGTGCCGATGAAATGATTAGTAAAATCACTCAATACATTTTTGAAATGCAAAATCCAAATCTCCAGAGAATTACGCGTCATTTATTAAAAAAGCATCAGCAGGCATTTTTGGAATATCCGGCAGCAACGAAAAATCATCATGAATTTGTTTCAGGATTAGCTTATCATGTAGTTTCTATGCTTGATTTAGCAAAGGCGATAGCGGGCCTTTATCCAAGTCTGGATAAAGATCTATTATACTCGGGAATTATTCTCCATGACTTAGGAAAGGTAATTGAGCTATCTGGCCCAATTTCAACCGTTTATACGATAGAAGGAAATTTACTTGGCCACATAACGATCATGGTTAACGAAATTGGCAAAGCAGCAGAAGAGCTATCCATTACAGGAGAAGAAGTTCTTATTCTGCAGCATTTAGTCCTTTCCCATCACGGAAAGGCAGAATGGGGAAGCCCTAAGCCTCCGCTCATAAAAGAGGCGGAAATTCTTCATTATATTGATAATCTAGACGCTAAAATGAATATGCTTGACCGTGCGCTTGAACGGGTAAAACCAGGTGAATTTACTGAAAGAGTCTTCGCACTTGATAATAGATCATTTTATAAACCTGCTTTCCATAAATAATAATAAAATCGTCCTCCATATTTGGCAGGACGATTTTTTGCTGTTTATTCATATTTCTATTTGAAAAACATAAATATTTTATAAAAGAGTGGACAACCATTCAAATAGAAAAGCGTAAGCGCCTTCGGAACAATCAAAGGACAATTGTTCCTGCGATGATTATTCGCAGAAGCTATCCTTTGTGTCCACCCCCGACAAGCACAAGAAAGCCTCTCGGAAAGGTGAGCTCTACCTTTCAGGATTGGCTTGTGACCTCGAGGTCGACAAAAACGCGACGTCCTCCCAAAAGCTTCACTTTTGGTCGTGCGATGTGTCGCTGACGAAGCTTTCCTTGTCCTGTCGCATTGTCGACACTAGTACGTCCTGTACGTCGGGGGTAGGCGCTGAAGCTAGACAAATAGGAGGGAGATGATTGTCATGATCATACCATTTTGGGTTTTTTTTATCGCTATTGGGATTCTCCTTAGTGCCTATATGGCGATTAAGGCAGGAAGAGAAGAACGAAGAGTAGAAAATGAAAGCATCGAACTTGAAGGCAGAGTTTATATCGAAAGGATTGAAAAGGAAAGGGAGGCGAGAAGAACCAATCAGCAGTCATTAGGATGAACAACCTCTAAAAATTAAACCCCGGACAGCTTATATAGTTATATAAGCTGTCCGGGGTCTTTTTTTGTAAAATTATTGTTGAGCAGCTTCAGGGGTCTCTAAAATACTCTTTAAATCCTTGTCATTTATCTTCACGTTTGCATCCTTTAATTCACGTTCCATTGCCTTCTGAATTTTATCCGCATCAAGCTTTGAAACCTTTAAATCATATTCCATTTTCTCTTTCATTTCTTCAAAGGATTTTTTCTCTTTTTTCTCTGTTACTTGAATAATATGGTATCCATGCTGTGATTGCACAGGCGCACTAATTTCATCAACCTTTAACGCATATGCTGCATTTTCAAATTCAGGGACCATTCTTCCCGGACCAAACCAGCCTAGATCTCCACCATTTGCTGCTGAGCCTGGGTCTGTAGAATACTCCTTCGCTAAATCCTCAAACTTAGCTCCTTCATCAAGCTTCTTCTTTACTTCATTAGCTGTTTTTTCATCTGCTACAAGAATATGTCTTGCCTTTATTTGAGGCTTGTAATTATCGTAGTATTCTTTTAGTTCCTTTTCAGTTACCTTTATATCTTTAATAGCTGCCTTTTCCTGCATTAAGCCAGTTCTAAAGGTGTCTTTAAGCTCAGCTTCATCTTTATAGCCATATTGAAGAAGGGCCATCTCGAAATTTGGACCAAGCTGTTCTTTAAGTTCGTCAATTTTTTCATCTAACTCTTTATCAGATACTTTGTAGTTTTTTGAAAGGACCTTTTCATAAACTAGCTCACGAAGAATTGCCTCGCCAGTTTTTTCTTTCATCGCATCATAAAGCTCGTCCTTTGTAATATCTCCAGCCTTTGTCTGAACTACTACATCTGAATCACTCGCATTATTAGTAACATTACAAGCAGTTAAGCCTAAGACCCCAGCTGTTAATGTGAGGGTAACAATCCATTTTTTCATGTTGAACACTCCTAGGATAATTTATTTCAATAACCAATTTCATAAAACCTACTATACCACAAATGAATTGGAGAACAAAAACAATAACCTATTGAAGTTTAAAAATTTATTTAGATTCTCTCCTGTAGGTAACTGACTATTCTTAATTAAAGTGGGGTCATATACTACAAAGACACTTTTATCAAAGCACTAAAGATTAAAACCCAATAATTTTCGGATTATGATGATAGGTGCCTATTCGAATAGGGTGTTCGTTGAATAGTATATTTTAGCAACATGAAAGGAGGGTGTCTCATGGGTGCTGGTTTCGGAGGTGGATTTGCACTAATTGTAGTGCTATTCATCTTATTAATAATTGTTGGCGCTTCTTGGTGCTAAGATAACTGTTTTGCAAGCAGGGAAGGAGGAAGCATTATGTCAGAAGGAGTTGGACATGGATTCGGAGGCGGATTTGCCTTAATTGTCGTTTTGTTTATCCTATTAATCATCATTGGAACATCTTGGCTATAGAGACTTCGACATAAAGATTCATCCATCCTAAATGAAAAAGCGGCGGGAAGTATAATCCGCCGCTTTTTCTACATTATTTAAGCATAAAGAATCTCTACAAATGACGATATGAGAAGAATTGTTATTAAAATATTAATCGTTCTAAACACTGAAGGCTGTCGCTCCTCAGGGATTTCCTTTTGGAGACAAAGCGAATTGGTCATTTTGTTAATATTATATAGGATAAAGACGGCAAAAATAATGAAAAATATGGAGATCACCGAAGATTCCCTCCTTTGCATTTATGAAGAAAAAAAGGTAGGGTCTGGGCTATTTGCGTAAATAGCAATTCAGACAGCCTAAATCCAGTTGTATGTTATTTACAATAACAAAATTTACGGAAAAAAGATAGTCTTTAAGACTTGTGAAAACTTGGTTTTATCAAATTCATGAAAAAGGCATCCAATATCGGATACCTTTTTCTTCTAATCATCGTTTTTGTGGAGCAATATTTCAATTCCATCATCATTCTCTTCAATATATGAACAATTTGGTGCGAACAGCACATTCTTTGCACAAATAAAATCAGGAAGACATAAGCCAGCATGAAAAGCAAGTATGATGGTAATATAATGTAAATAATGAGGGTACATATAACAAGCAAAAATCAAAATACTATTAATAACGATAAAAGGTGCAAAAAGGGCAAAAATAAATTGCCATTTAGAAATCGGTTCAAAAACCTTTATATGAATGACAGGTAAAATCCCATATTTTATTGATAGTTCCTTTTTTACTTTATTTACATGATGAGCTAATGGTAAATAATGAAAAAACTTATGAAGTGGATAAATTAGCCAAAGCCCGAGAATAAATAAGTAAAAATAATTGTCATAGAATGAATGTGCATTAAATAAAAATTGCGCAGGCACATATACGAAAATAAATGTCAGCAACATTGTTAAGGAAGACAAAATGAAAAGTCTTTGTGAGCCATACTGTCTAGAAAAGTTAATCGTCTTCCATGAATTCATAGTATCATACCTCCAAAAGGAGAAATAAAGTTCGAGAAGAAATGATGGAATTTCAATGAAAGTTTTCACTTTATACATTTCTTTTAAAATCTTTTTCTTCAAACTTACTAAGATACTTTACGCTGAATGTCTAAAAAAATCAATAGGGAAAAATCATGGATTTTGTCGAAAATATGGTATAGTTTATATTTGAATAATAGCTGATATTAATTGAAGTGATTCTGTTCACAATATAAGACATTATGGTCTAAAACGGTTAGGAGGAAAAGGTGAATAATGGATATAAATGAGGTTATGAAGAGAATGAATAAGTTAGAATATCAGCAAAAGCTTTTACTTAAGATGATCGAAAATAGAAATTTGGAATTTTTTAAACTAATTGTCGAAAAGTCATTAGCTGAAAGCGAAGTTGAAGATTTCTACAGACAATGTGAAGAGTTGAGCATAGAGTTGGAAGAACAAAAAGCGGAAGGGTTTGTCTACTTTCATCCGCTTTACAATAAATTTACTTATAGGTTACATAAGGATCTTGAACCGAAGGAAGCAGTGCAAGCTTGTTTAAAGCAAGGTTTATTTATTCCTCTAATGGACGAATTTGTGAAATATCTTTAAAGATTAAACTGATTCCTGAAGAGAGCTTTCTTTTTTTTGCAGCTTTCCTTCTTCCTCTACGAAATCATTTTCAATATTATTAAATGATTTTTCAAAAATCTCCATAAAGTCATCTCCATATATATTTCTCACTATGGCCATGATTTCAATAATTTCTGGAAATTTCCCATAAAGTTCTCTTAATGGTGCTGCTCCTGAAAACACTGCATATTGATCTGGATCGTAAGTCTCCATTAATTGCAATAAAATGTTTTCGCCTTCGGCAGTAATCTGAATATACGTATTTCTTTTGTCGCTTTCCTTTTTGGAAAATTTCAGAAAGCCACGCTCTTCAAGTTTTTTTGAGAAGTTAAATGCTGTTGATACGTGCATGACTCCAAACTTAGCCACATCCGAAATAGATGCCCCTTTTAAGTGATAGGCAATCCATAAAATATGATGTTCGTTGATGTTTAGGTCAAAGGGCTTAATCCATTGCTGCCAGTCTTTTTCGATGGATTTCCATAAAGCTTTACTAAGTTGAGAAATTCTTTGGCTGAAAATCATTGCTTCCTTCATTGAATACATTTTATCTGTCATAAAACTATTCACCTACTTTTCTAGTTCTCTATATTCATTATGCCAATAAAGTAAAAATTAATAAAGAAAAAATTTACTAAATTTTTAGAAATTATTTCTTAAAGCTATTTTTTCTTCAATTTTGTGAAACAACTTATGATTTTAGAAAAAACTTTTTTAAAACGAAGAACAAACAAAAAAATGAAGTTTTGGCATTGTCACTTTATTAATATATTTATTTTCGGCTTAAAATGAAAAAATCCTTCTTTTTAATAGAATAAAGAAGGATTTTTTAAAAAAAATTTTATTTTTTCTCATTCTTAAGATCTAGACTTTTTTCAAGATTTGAAATAGCCTCTTCAATCGCATGAATTTCCTTATGTAAAGCTTGCTGGCCGGAATGGATATCACGTTTCCATTCATCAACCATCGTTTTCACATCTGATAAAAATTCAGCAATGATGATTTTGCTTTCCTTGCCTCCCCTTAAAGCTGTATCCTTTAGATCAATGATCTGATTTTTCAGCTCTTCCATTTGTTTCTTTATATTTCCAGCATTTTCTTTTAAATTTCGACTCGTTTCTTTTCCAGAATTTGGGGCAGTTAATAGAGTACTAATCCCTGCTGCTACACCACCTATTAAAAAGCCTATAAGTAATGATTTTGCCTTCATTTTATCACCTCATTGATTAGCTTATACCAATTTTACTATGAGTTAAAACATGACTCCATAAAATAATGATAACAATTATTATTAAAGTGTTTGTATAACTTTTCCAAATTTGAGAACTGTCTAGCTCCAGCGCCTACCCCCGACGTACAGGACGTACTAGTGTCGACAATGCGACAGGACGTCGCGTTTTTGTCGACCTCGAGGT